>CAYITH010000037.1:4816-7109 GCA_964366295.1 Candidatus Woesearchaeota archaeon
GTATAAATCTTCTATTCTTTTGCCATCAACTTCTATATATGCTCTTTCTCCCTTTATCATATAGAAAGTTTCTTCTTTTTCTTTTTCTCCAATCACATCGACTTTTTGCCTTTTGCCTGTTTGTTGCGCTTCGATTACTCTTGCGTCTCCGAGATGTTTGATAAAATAACATCCACCCATACCCAAAGCTATTAAAGCACCCATAATTCCAAAACTTATAAGACATCCAGAACCATTAAGGAATATGTTTGATGTTGAACTCTCAAGCGATTCATCCATATAATTTTTGTCAAGGTCTGTCTATTTAAAGATTCATATGCTCAATTATATAATCTACATTGCTTCAAGAACCCTTATCCTCTCATCAATAGGCGGATGTGTAGAAAATAAATTAGCAATCTTATTGCGAAAAGGGTCTGACATAAACAAGGGTGCTATTGCCTTGTTTATATTTTTTGTTGGAGTGTCGTGCCTTATTTTTTTTAACGCCGATGCCAGGCCGTTTGGATAGCGGGTAAATTTCACTCCTGTCGCATCTGCAGTAAATTCTCTCTTTCTTGAAACAGCAAATTGTATCAGTGTTACAGCGATAGGCGCAATAATTGCGAGAGCAATTCCTATAATTAACAAGGCAGGATTTTTGCCTTTGTTATCATTGCTATTATACCATAAGCTCCTTAAGAATAATTCTGAAATTATTGAGACCAGCCCTACTAAAACAGCAACCAGAGTTATGAATCTAATATCATAGTTTGCTATGTGGCTTAGCTCGTGCGCCAGAACGCCTTCTAACTCCTCTTTGTCCAGTTTTTCAAGAGCGCCGGTTGTTGCGCAGATTACAGAGTGCTGCGGATCTCGGCCTGCGGCAAACGCATTTATCTGCGGTTCGTGCATTATGTAGAGGCGGGGCATTGGCATCCCGCTTGCTATTGTCAGCCCTTCAACAAGATTGTGAAAACGAGGATACTGCGCTTTTTTTACTTCTTCTGCTGAAACTGATGCAATCGCAAGTTTATCGGAGTTATAATAACTGAATACTATATACCCTAATGATAAGATTATTGAAAATGACATTATAATGAAAAAAAATCCAGGATTTAGAAACATTGAGATTACATAACCCAGTGCAATCAAGATTAAAAATGCTAATGCCATAAGCGCTATTGACTTTAGCTTGTTTCTTTGTATTTGTTCGTGAAAACTTATCCTTTCTGACATATGTATTTGAGGTGCATTATGTTTATAAATGTGTTTTTTTTCTTTTTTTAATGAATAGAACAGCCACAATAGTATTTACACGAAAAAATATCGAAGACTTTTGCGAACTGACAGGAGACACTAATCCGATACATAACACAGGTTATATGCTTTGTGGAGAAAAGCCAAAAGAGCCGATAATTCCTGGAATGATGCTGTTTGCCCATGCATTAAGCAGAGTCAATAGCGGACAGATTGATAGTTTAAGACAAGTAAGCCTTTATTTCACTGGGGTGAACTGTTCAAATCAGGAAATAACATTTCTGAGGCTGGGTGAAGCAGATTATCTTGAAATATCAGCGAGAGTTAATTTGAATGGCCAAGGTGAAAGCGAAACATCTCATATCTATCTCTCACCTAAAACCAGCTCAATTATTAAACTTCCTTCAAATTTAAGAAATTCTGTTTTGCTTCAAGAACCTAAAAGTTATCAAGATTTTCACACTTTAATTAAAGATTATTCTCTACAAACAAACTTTCTTTATACCCTATGTCGTTCTTCTGCCGCATTGCTTGACAGAGTTAAAATGCCGAGCACACCTGAGGAAAAAGAGATAAGTGATTCTATGGCGCAGGGTGAAAAGTCAAGACTGCCTGTTTATAATTCCATACATTTTCAATTTGAACCAGAAGCCTATAAAAAAATAAAGGAGGAGTTGCCATTAGTATTTGAGTCTTCAATGAGCAAAAAGCTTATTGTTGGAGAAGGTGGAAAAATAGAATTATCAAAAAGAGAGTATATGTTTGAACTTAGATGCGAGCAGAAAGAGGTTTTATACCAAGCAAGGTTTGACTTGACTTTAGTGCCCGAAAGGTTGTTAAGGCGAGGCGCGATTGATGCTGTGGTTAGCAGGGATTGAATAGAAATATCGAGAGATGGTTTGAAGTTAAGTACACTAAATCATAATACTTCCCACCTAATAAAAATTGCTGATTTTTAATCCGGTTTAGAAAAATAATTAGTTATTTTATTTTCAAATTGGTTTAATACCCCAAAACGATTTGCTCTTGCAAATTGAAAAATATTTTACTCAAG
>CAYITH010000038.1:0-7080 GCA_964366295.1 Candidatus Woesearchaeota archaeon
GCCGAAGGCGGATTTATCCGAAGGATAAACCCTTGGGGTGGGGAGCTTCACTTTTCAAATTTAGGGCTTAGTGCGGTGCAGATGGGTGTGCTTATTGCGATTTGGCCTTTATCTTCTCTTTTATTTGAAATTCCAACAGGAGCTATAGCAGACATTTATGGAAGGAAAACTTCTGTTTTGATAGGATACATATTAGAAGGATTGGCAATGTTATCATTTTTTATATTTAAAGATTATTATTCCATGCTGTTTTCTTTCGCTTTTTTAGGATTTGCCCAAACATTTTCTTCGGGTAGCAAGGAGGCGTGGATTGTTGATTTAATCAAGAAGAAAAACAATGAGCTTATGCATTCTTATTTTTCCAAGACATTTGTTCTTGGAAACTTTGGGCTGATTGTTTCAGGATTGTTAGGCGCTTTTGCAGTTAAGTCTTTTGGGCTGTCTTCAATATGGATTGCGGCATTTTTCTCTTTTATTATTTCTGGCCTGTTTTTATTATTTGCAGGAGAGCATTTTGCAAAGAGAAAAGTGAACATTAGCAATTCATTTAAAAAAATTAGGTCGCAAATAAAAGAATCGTTGAAATACAGCTATTCGCATCATGTTCTCTTTTATTTTTTAATTGCTACCTTTGTTATGGTTTTTGCCTTGAATTTCCAGACAAATTTGAGCTGGATACCTTTACTGAAAGAATTAGGAATGCAAGAGCATCAGTTTGGTTATCTGTGGACAGCTATATCTGCGAGTGTTATGTTGTCTCAAGTTTTGCCAATGGCGATATCGCCTAAAGGAAGGGAGCGAAAATTTATAATTTTTGGGATAGCCATAAGTTCTGCAATACTTATTTTTGTTGCTTTTGCGAATAATATCTTTTTTGCGATGGGTGTGTTGCTTTTGTCAAATTTCTTTTTCTTTGCAGTCAGGCCTGCAGAGAGAGTTTATTTTCATAAGTTCATACCAAGCAAGCTAAGGGCTACAATTGGAAGTGTTGAAAGCATGCTTATTTCAATTGCGTCAATAGTTTCTTTGCCTATTGCAGGAGCTTTTATTGACAAATTTGGAGCAAGATATGCAATACTTGCTTCTGTTGCGCTGATGATTCCTGCGGTAATATTATATTTGAGGATTAGGGAAGATTTGCTCGTCAGAGGGTTTCTATGAGGCTACAGGTCGTATAAGTTTAAATAGGTGGTCTGTTTATAAAGTTATATGGGGAGAGGGAGATATGTTCTGCTTTGGCTTACTGTACCTATTTTGGCGATTAGCATATTTCAATTATTTATCAATAATTATCACAAGGATTTTGTTTTTCTGTCTGAAATTTTCGATATTGCATCGTATTATCTCTATAGTTTACTTGCCTTAGCTCCCATCTTGATTGTTATCTACATCCTTGAAAGACATCTAAATCAGAAAGGGGAAAAACGAATTGTCTACAAGACAACTATAATTATGTTTGTTTCTCTGCTTGTTATAGCAACCATTCTGGAAGTTTTCGTTCTCCTTACATGCAGTGGCGAAGGGTGCTTAGGCGTCATTGTTTTTCCTGCCTTTGCGCTCCCTTATATCTTCGTTTCAGTTCTTCTGACTGCTCTTATTGTTAGTAACATCAATTTAAAGATTTTATCAGCCATAATCCTTATTCCTACTGTGATGCTGTTATCACTTTCTCTTTTGGACCGCTATGCTTACGCTGATTGCATCTCCCCTATGGGAATTAGTCTAGGAAAAATTAATGAAGAATGCTTGAGTGCCAGAGCGATTGAGCAGAATAACTCAGAACTCTGCAATATGGATCTAAAAGGCAATAAGGTAAATAGGCCGACAAGAGATTGGTGTTATTCAAGTATCGTTGCTGAATTGAATGATCCGAGTCTTTGTGACAGGATTGATAAATTATATGCATCAGCAAGATATAGGTGTTATAAAAATATTGCCTTAAAAAGAGAGGATGTTTCATATTGCCCAACATACCAAACGGATTGTTACTTTGATGTTGCAAGAAAATTGTCAAATTTTACCCTTTGCAAGTATGCAGGAAATACGAACTCTAAAGATTGTTATTATAAAATGCTCCGGGAACTAAATAAAACATGTGAAGAAATCCCTCAATCGGAAGAAAAGGCAAGGAAGATATGTTTTGAGGTTCAGGCAAGGGTTCGGGCTGATAAATAAGTATCATGTAGCACGGTAAGCGGTGGGAGGATCTGGATTGAGTATGATGTGGAAAATATTTATAAGAAAGTTGTGACTCCATATGGCGACGGAGCAAAGCTGGATGCACAGAATAAATATATTGGCAGAAAAGCATTTATTATTCTAAGGGCAAGCCTAAAAATAAAGTCTTAAATTTTAGATAAAGTATAATTCCATTTTGAATTAATCTCATGCTCTTCAAGATTAATTTCTTTGAATTCTTTTTCTAGAATTTTCTGACCCAACTCATAAACTCCTTTATCAATTTTTGCTTTTATCTTTAATCCTTTTTGAGTTTTTGTTCCTTTAATCAAATTGATAATAACTTCATAATTTATTAGTGGTTTCCCTCTCCAATTCATACTAATAAATGAAAACATCTTATGCTCTATCTTATTCCACTTGCTTGTTCCTGGCGGGAAATGGCAGACTGTAATTTTTAATCCTGTTTTATTTGCAAATTTCTGCAAATAAAATTTCCATAACCTGCTACGACTTGCATTGCTTCCTCCACCATCAGCACAAATTAATAATTCTCTAGTATTTGGATAATTATTCTTTCCAATGTTATTCCACCATTGTCTAATACTTTCAACAGCAAATTCAGAAGTATTATGATCGATTCCAACATTGACAAATCCCTTATTCAAATTAATATCATAAATTCCATAGGGAATTGCTCTGCCTTTAGCTAAAAACCAAAAGTCATAAACATTAACTATTTCAGCCTTACCTTTCTTCATCCATCTTCTTCCATTATTCTTAAAATCTCCGACGAGTTCTTTCTTTTTTGCATCAACTGAAATTATAGGCATATTTTTCATTGCAAATATTTTTACTTGTTCGTTTATATATCTAAATTGCGAATCTCTTTCTTCTGAACTTCCACTTTCTTTGGATTTAATATTTGCTTGAAGACTATAACCCAAATTTTTTATAACTCTTCCAGTTGTATCTTCAGAAACAATCTGCCCTTTATTTTTTAATTCATTTGTAATTGAGTAAGTTGATTTATTTGTCCATTTCAACTTACTCATCGGATCTCCAGCAGTATTTTCTTCCAAAATATTTTCAATAAGTCTCTCAATTTCTGGATTTTTCTCAATAATCTTTTTTCTCCCACCGCCTTTTTTCCTAAGTCTTCCAGTTTCACTTTTTATATTATTTCCAGATTTTACTTCTTTTATTCCCTTTCGGATTGTATCCATGGCTCTCCCAGTTAATTTATTCACTTTAGAAATTCCACCCCAACCTTCTTCTATTGCCCAAAGTCCCAAATAATTTCTTGAATCAACTTCATTAAGACTAGAAAGATATTTCAATTTTTGTCTTACTAATTCTTCCTCTTTTTCCATTCATTATTAATGAAAAGAGGCTATTTAAACTTTACTAAGTTATTCTGCGGTAATATTATATTTGAGGATTAGGGAAGAAAAGTCTTAATATACAATTCTTGGGCCATATCCCCAGAGTTTTACAGCATGGGCGAGTGCGCTCTTTGGATTTTTGGATATCCATAACTTTATAGGCATATTTCTTAACGCTAGGTCTATGGCTTGTTCTACTGCCTCAACGCCTCTTTTAATCCCTTGCGGATGGCCTAGAAGACCTCCTCCAAACTGCATAATCACATCTTCTCCTAATAATTCTATGACAGTTTCTATGTCGCCAGGGTGGAGACCGCCTGAAGCAGTCATCCAAACTGGCTTGATGTGATGCCAGTTTTGCCCAAGCGTTGGAATTTTACTATGCTGGGCAAGATTTTTTTCCTGTAAAACCTCTTTAATATATTGGGCTTCATTGTAGTCTTCCATTTTTGCGAGCGGAGAACCGCCGTGCAAACTGTCTACACCGAGCAGACGGAAGAGCTTTGCGAGAACTATCATTGAAATTGAGAAGCCCCCTAACTCTCCAATACCATGGATGCCTGCTGAATTATCACGCGTGATAAAACCATGCATTGCGCGGTGCGCGTGAATTGCCAAGCCAGTGTTCGCCCTGCGTATGGTATCTACTGCTGAAAAGCCAGTGGTGATAACATCAATCATTAACCACTTTCCGCGATATTTTTTTATTGTTTCTATATGGCTTAGCATTTTGTTTAGATTTGAGTGGGTTATGTTACAGAGATAGAATTTTTTTCTTCCTGTCGCACTTTCTGCACTTTCTGCTTCTTTTAAAACTAACTCTGCCCGTTTTTCAAAATTGTTAAAGCTTAAATTTGTTAAGTTTTCGTCGTCTTTAATTCCGTCATATGTTCCATTGCCAGAGGTAAATAAAATTTTAGCGAGTCTTGCTTGTTCAACTGCATTCCTGCCTATTTTCGGCTTTGGAACAGTTATTATTAATGGACCTTTTGGTTTGTTGAGGAATTTTCTTACGCCTTCTATGCCAAATGCGGGCCCGGGGAATTGAGATATCATTTTCTTTGGCAGGCGAATATCCATGATGCGCATAGCGCTTATCATTTTCATTCCAGCTATATTACCGACTATGCCTGCCAGCAAGCCGGAAATGTTATCTAGCTCAAAAAGCTCAATAGGGTATGCGACTTTGAACATTTGCGCGCCATAGTTTAAATCAAAAGCCATAGCACGATACTTCTCTGCGAGTTTTATTCCAGAATCTTTTCCTGAATAGACTTTTGTCCAAGTGCCTGTGGAAGATTCTGCTGCGACAGAAGCGGCAGCTTCTTCAAACAGCTTAGCGCGAGATTTTTTCCCGGTTTCTAAAAGAGCTTCCTTGCTCAGTTCTACTTTTAATAGTGTCAAGACATAGTTTTCATCAATATTTTTTGGATGCCATCCTTTTGGAGCTAGATAAGAAAATTGAACCGCCATTATTTTTTTCTCATTTCAAGTTTATGAACTTTGCTCTCTAGTAATTTAAATTCTTCCTTGTTTTCGAGGTCAAAAATCCATTCAAGCAAGAGCATGGTTGGAAAAGTGACAAAGAAAGTCAGCAGAAAACCTTCAAGAGTAAAGCGCTTTATCTGGCTGAAATCAAGGTCAAAAAATATTCCGTGAATGATTAATCCTATAGAAGCGAGTATTGCAAACAACAATGTAGCTATTAGCTTTTTGTTTATGTGATGTATGCGCGACATTTGGACCTCTTTTAGATAAGGGAAGTCTCCCTTATAAAACCCTCTGTTGAATTATTTAAGATTATTAAGGCATATAAATTATTTGTTTTCCAGAATTTTTATGCTTGATAATGCTTCCTGCCAATTTGATACACGAATTATATTTTTGTGCGTTATGCCATTATTCCAAGGAGCATCAAACAAGATAACTTTAATTTCTGCAGCTGCGCATTCTGATGCTGTTTCTGGAGAGTCTTCTAACAATATGGGTATGGATTTTTCAATGCAAATCTCAGCTTTTGATGCTGCCTGGGATTTATGGAAATCTCCAGCGTTTATAATTTCAAGGTTATTTTCGCCAAGATAATATTTAAGCCAATCTTTTAATTTATGATTAAATCGAATAGGCCTGCCAGTTATGATAATTACTTCATTATTTTGCATAAGACTCTTTAATGAGATTATGGCGTCTTTTATCGGGATTACTTCAGGCGGAGTGTGAATTTCATGGAATTCATCTACAATTTTTATTGCTTCTTCCTTAGAAATACCCCAAACCGGCCATAATTTGTATTCTTTAAATTCTTCTTTATCATGTTTTTTTCCAGTTTTTGTGTGATAAAATTTTAAAACAGCATTTACCCAATCGGCTATAACTTCATCCATGTCAATTCCTATTCTCATCTTAGTAGTACTTGTTTTTCCTGTTTAATTAATTTATTGTCTTTTGCATATTTTTCCAGCTTTTCAATGAGCGGGGCTTGCTGGGGCATAATTTTTTCTTTTGCTTTTTCCAGCGAGAAGAATTCTCCTTTGTCTATTTCCGGAAAACTTTGCGTATTTCCGGAGTGCGGAGGAAATTCCATTTCAAAAGTGTTGCTTTTAATATTTATTTTGTTTGTTTTGTTTGTTTCAAATGCCCATGCGTAAACGGTTTTGCCTGAAGAATATTTAATGCTGCCTAATTCTATAAATTCTTTTTCAGGAATTATTCCGGTTTCTTCATTAAACTCACGTTTTGCGGCTTCAATGAGGTTTTCTCTTTCTTCCACTTCTCCTTTTGGAATGCCCCAAGAGCCAACATCCTTATTTCTCCAATAGGGTCCGCCCGGATGGACGAGAAATACTTCTAATTTGTTTCCAACTATGCGGAACATTAGCAGTCCTGCTGATATTTTTATTGGCATTTTCTAAGCCTCTCCCGAGAGTCGAACTCGGGACCTCGTCCTTTTTGTTTAGCCTATTCCATTTTTATGGAAGAGGCATTGTAGAGAACATTCGATTCTCTACTTTTACCAAGGACGCGCTCTGACCAAAACTGAGCTAGAGAGGCATAAAGAATTAGGTTTTTGGCAATATAAAAAAGCTTCTATTGAAAGTTATAGGTTTGCTGGTTGATAAGAGATGAGGGAGTTTATTATGATAGATAAGAATCAATGTCATCATAAGAATCTACTTGAATAGCATAGTATTCTCGACTATCTTTACCTACTACTCTTTTGAGTTTAAGAAATCTTGTAGATGAATAGTCTAAGTTCTCATCGGCTATAGCTCTAACAAATTCTTTCCCCATTTCTTCTGAATCAACTAATTTAATATCGGTCAATGCCTTTGTTATTTCATCCAAGCTTTTTACTGCACCTAATCCGAAAAATCCCAAAACTCTTCTTTTGAATATCTTAATTCCGTCCATTCTTTTTTTTATAGCTAATTCTTCTTGAGTATTGTATTCATTTTTGCCAAGTTTTATTCTTTCTTAATACCCTACAGCTTGCTGTAGGGATAAAGCTATAAGTTCG
>CAYITH010000039.1:0-7025 GCA_964366295.1 Candidatus Woesearchaeota archaeon
AAACCATTATCTTGAAGTTCAGGTAGTCACGCCAGACAGAATCTACAATAAAGAAATCGCAAACGCCTTTGGCATCACAGGAGAGAATCAAATTTTTATAATGGTGCATTGCGGCTCCAGAGGTTATGGGCATCAGGTAGCTACGGATTATCTTAACATTTGCGAAACTGCAATGAAAAAATACAATATTTCTATTCCAGACAGAGAGCTTGCCTGTGTTCCATTCCAATCGCAAGAAGGCAAGGATTATCTTAAAGCAATGACCTCTGCTGCAAATTTCGCTTTTGCAAATCGCCAGTTAATAACTCACAGAATACGCGAATCATTTGAAGAAGTCTTTAAAAAAACACCTCAATCTATGGACATGCATATAATTTATGATGTTGCGCACAATATTGCTAAGGTTGAAGAATATGCGATTGACGGCAAGAAACAAAAACTAATAATTCACAGAAAAGGCGCTACAAGGGCTTTTGGCTCTGGCAACAATGAGCTCTGGGGAGTTTATAAAAAATACGGCCAGCCAGTTATTGTCGGAGGCTCAATGCAAACAGGTTCTTATCTTCTTGTTGGGACAGCTAAAGCAGAGGCAGAAACCTTTGGCTCAACTTTGCATGGCAGTGGAAGAACAATGTCGCGCACAAAGGCGAAAAAGATTGTTCGTGGAGATTTACTGCAAAAAGAAATGGAACAGCAGGGAATTTATGTTAAGTCTGTTACTCATGCCGGCTTAGCAGAAGAGGCAGGCATTGCTTATAAAGATATAAACGAGGTAGTTCGGGCTGTTGAGCTCGCAGGAATATCAACTCCTGTTGTCTCATTCAAGCCAATTGGAAATGTCAAGGGATAATTTAAAATCAAAGTTATTTGAAGCAATAGGAATAATTATATCAGAGTGTGGTGTTGAGAACTGGGATGGTTTCGGAGCATTGCCAATTAGTCCCGATTCAGTTAGACGCATGAAAGAGTATATCGGGGATATGTTTGCAAGTAATAATTTTAATAAAATCAAAATAGGAGTGACTCCTTGGCCAACAGGAGATTTGTCAATTGATTTTTTAAAAAGAGGTCAAGAAGGAGAGACGCTTGTTTCCATAACTCCAAATGAAGAGGATATACTTTATATTGCAAGAGGGAAAAATCTATCTAGGCAAGGAAGAAGCACACACAATATAAACTCTATTTATGAACTATTTAAAACTTATTTCGGGTTTCAATATGGGGTGTTAGAAAGATGAGCAATTACAAGTTTCTCGAAGATGAAGCAACAGCAGACATCGCCTTTGAGGCCAATGCAGCAAATGTAACAAGTTTATTCGAATCCTGCGCTCTCGCACTCGAGGAGATTATGGTTGATTTAAAGTCGGTTCGGAGTGTTAATAAAAAGATAATAAGGCTTAAAGAGCGTTCTTACGCAGATTTGCTGTTAAAGTTCCTTGAAGAGCTGGTTTTCATCAAAGATGCGGAAAACCGATTATTCTCGAAATTTAGAGTATCCATTAAAAAGAAAGGCAATTTATTATTTCTTGAAGCGATTTGCTCTGGAGAAGAAATAAACCGTGAAAGGCACAAGTTAAAAATAGATATTAAAGCCATAACCTATCATCATTTTAAGCTCACGCATAGTAATGGATTTTGGAAAGCAAAGGTTCTGGTGGATATTTAAACCTCTTTCTTCCACACAAAAAGCTTGACTTTTTTAGGAGCATATTGCTGCAGTGTAGCACTGACAATAAATTCTGATGAGAAAACCTCTTTGTGAAAAGCTCCGAGTGCGCATACATCGCTTGGAGAGCATATCCTCAGCTCAAATTCAAGATTAGGCAGAATCTTTGCAGAAATAGAGTTTTTTATATCCTCTACCTCTTGCGTTGTTCCGCCAAGAACTTTTTGCCTCAATGTCTCATCATTCTTTATAACTGCTTCAATCTCATCCAATAAAGCGCCAATGCTTTCACTCTCGCCTTTCTTGTCAAATTGCTTTGGCAATATAGTTATCATAAATATCAGTATAATGAGTATTGAAAAGAACGCTTCAGCAATTCTTAATATGCCTTTTTTGCCTCTTACCATAGTTCAATCCTCAAGCTGGCTGTTTTTAATTCTCCATTGCTCTCTGCAATAATTATCGGAACATGTTTTATAAAAATTCCTGTTCTAATCACTCTTCTTTGTGTTGCGCTTATAACCTCGCTTCCGTCTTTGAAAACCTTAAATGCAAACTCAAAATTATTTCCAATGCCAAGCGAACTTTTTACCTGCGCGTAACTTACATCATACATTGCCTCAAAACTTGCAAGTTGCGCTAAAGAAGTTATATTTCTTGTTATGTGCAGGCCAAAGTTGTAATCCGCAGGGTTTAAGGGAACGCATCCTATTGTTGAAAAAGTGCTTTCACTAAATGCGGACGATGATAGTATCTTATAAAAAGTATCCCCTCCTTGCACATAGATATTTCCGCTATCGCTTTTTGCATCAATCTTTAAACCGCTGCTTTTTTTAGCTATTACTTTTGCTGGGGGGTTTACATTTGTAAAGGATAATGGAACTACAACACATCCAGCAGTATTCACTTTCAGGGTTATCTCATCAAGTTGAACAGCTGTTTTTTCATTGAATTTTGAAATTATATTATCTATATTCGGTCTTGCTTGGATATGTTTTGTCGGATTAAGCACAAAAAACAAGAACAGCACAAAACTTATAAAAATCAAAAACGAGATTATCACTTCTACATGGCTTAATCCTTTCTTGCCGTTTAAAAAATTTCTAGCCATCAGCCAAAAAACGCCCTCGCTCCTGTAGAGATTAGCAATGCAAAAACAACCATTGCAAAAGAGTGTTTAATTCCTGATTTAAAATTTCCTTCAGACAGCTTTCCAATTACCAATCCGGTAAAAAATCCCTGCTCTAAAAGAAGTATTAAAAAAGGCCTTGAAAAATCTGGCCTGCTTATCGCGGTCTGCGCGCTAACAGTCGAAAAATCTGTGCTTATGCTCGCTGCAATGCCGACAATTTTAAACTCAAGTATCAGCATTATTATCACAAATATAAAAAATATAATGTATCCCTGAACAGCTAAATTGTATATCACTGCCTTTCTTTCTTTCTGTATCTTGTCTATTTGCAGTGTTGAGCTTGCGACAGACTGCAAGGTTTTCTCTATGCTTCCTCCGCCTTTTTCAGCCTCGCTTATCAGCCCTACAGCCCTAGTAACCACATTATTATCTACCTCTTCCGCAAATATTTGAAGCGCATCTTTAACGCTTATTCCTATCATAATCTGGTTGGCAAGTTTTTTTACATGCCTTGTAAGTGTTCCGTAGTCCTTGTCTTTTAGGTTCATTATGCTTTTGCTTATCGGAGTTCCAGTTCTGACATTCTCGACAAGGTTTCTTGAAAATTCCAAAAACATCTGCTCATTTTCCTCATTAACCCTTGATTCACGGATATTCTCTATTACAAAAGGAAGTGTCCCGATTATAACCGCAATTCCTATAATAAAATTCAGGAGGTTTCCAGCTCCTGCTGTAAAATAGCCGATTAACACTATCGCCAGCCCTATGCTTATTCCGATAATGTATGAACTTTTTAATTTAAATTTCATTTTATGTAGTTGGCTGTTTCATTTTTAAAAGAGCAAAAAAGATGAGATTTATGAAAGCGACTATAAAAAAAACTATCAAGCTTATAAAGCCAGTCCCATAGCTTCCGCCAAATCCTCCCAGCCCGATTACAAATATTAATATCATTATCATCATAGGCGCAGAAATAACAACGCTTATGTACAGATTCATAAAAGTCTCAACTGTTCTGGTATATTTCTCTCTTTCTAGGCGATAGTCAAAAAGCAGGCTCTCAGACCTCTTATCCAGAAAATCTGCGATATCTCCGCCAGTGCTTATATTATTTGCTAATCCATTAAATAGCTCAGCCAGCTTTGTGCTTGCAGTGTCTTTAGCAGAATCTTTTAAAGCTGTAACAATGTCCAATCCGTATAAGTTAACCTTGTTGACTATTTTTCTCATCTCAACACGGGCATAAGGATACTCTTTTTCTTTTGCTAATATGGCAAAAATTCTTAAAGGATTTACTCCACTAGACCCCACTGCTGCCATATGTATAACTACAAATGGCAGTTCCTGCTCTATTTTTTTCCCAAGGCCTTTTTCTTCTGTAAAAGGATAATAATAAAATCCAAGCATGGTTAAAATTGGCAGTCCAAAAACAACAACTACCTTTAGCAGTATCGCAGGAAGGCTGTCTCTCCCAAAACTAACAAATGGAGGAGCTTCCTGAACATTTAAAAAAAGAAATAGAATAAATATAATAATCCCTAAGACTCCGATAATAACGCTTGTAAGGACGGCCATAGCAATATAGCTGTTAAGCATATAGGGTATATTAGATTTTCGCAGTGAGTTTTTCAAGAAGACAAACTTATATTTCGCTAATATTCTGCTGGCAGTCTCTGAAAAAATCTTATTTGATATTTTAACATAAAAATTTGGTTGATTCATCAGAATCTCTTCGTCTCCAATCATCTTCGGCCTTTTTTTAAGGTTCATAATTGAAAGATGAAACTCTTTCATATAATCTCTTTTCTCATCTTCACTGATTATAACAAATTTTTTTGTCTTGGACTCATCAGTATAGGATAAGCGCGCCAGTTTCTTTAACTCTCTTTTATCATTCTTCATAGGCTTAAATATGGGAATATTCTTCACAAGCTCTGGAATAGCATTATTTAAGATTCTAAACTGGCGGATTAGAGAGTTGGCAGTTTCCTTAGCAATCAGCCGGTCATCTTCTTTTCCAGCAAGATACGTGTAATTGAATTTATTGAGTTCATCTAATATTAAACCCATTCTTTCAATATTTTGTTTTATATACTGTATTGTCATGTTTCAGCTATTATCTTAGAAATTTCATTTTGAAATTTAAGTATCTCTTTTTTTGCTGAAAATGCCTTTTCAGAGTCTTGCTCTTTCTGGGCGTTTTCCAGAGATGTCACTGCATCTTTTATAGCTTCAAAAATAATTGCAAGCAAGCGTATCTTTTCTTCATCCATTCTCTTTTTCAGAAGAATTAGTAAATCTCAATATATAAATTGTTTGTTTTTAAGCCACAATCCCCAGCTTCTCCAAAACAGCCTCTGGCTTCTTGTAGTATTCTGTAACTATCTTCTGCACCTCATCAAAGCCGAATATTTTTCTTTTATACAGCTCGTAGATAATTTTTGTTCTTTTTGAGAATTCTTTCATAAGCTGTTCATTTGTTATGCCGTATCTGACTGTTATTTTGCCAAATACCTTGCTCTCTTTTTTAAAATAAAACTTGTCATCCGCAGGATTCCAGACAAAGGGAGTATTTGTCAGCGCAATGCCGTCAGGGTTGACATTTACTATTTCAACAATCTCCCGCAGTCTTCTTGTGGACTGCTTGCCGACTATTGCATGGGTCATAATCGCTACAGCATCAAGTGTATTGACTAATGTAGGCGATAGTTCAATAGGAGGAGTTTCAAGCCTTTTTATAAGTGTGTCAACAGAATCCGCATGCATAGTGCTTATTGATGCATGTCCTGATGCCATTCCCTGAAATAGCACAAATGCCTCTTTTCCTCTTACTTCTCCGACAATCACATAATCCGGATTTTGCCTGAAAGAGTTTTTCAGCAGGCTGAATAAATCTACTTCTCCTATTCCACTCATTCCTATGGCGCCTCTGGCAACACTCGGAAGCCAATTTTCTCTAGGCAAGCTTAGTTCGCGTGTATCCTCAATAGAAACAATTCTTGCCTCAGGCGGAATAAAAAAAGCAGTGGCATTAAGAAGCGTTGTTTTTCCAGAAGCAGTGCCTCCTGCAATCAGCAGATTCATCTTATACTCTACAAGCAGCCATAAATAAGCCAGCATCTCAGGGCTTAAAGTATTAGAGCTCATAAGCTGTATAGGTGTCCACGGAGTCTTTGTAAATTTACGAATTGTAAAGGTAGGTCCTCTGCTGGTAATGTCTTTAGTATATGTGGCATTGACTCTTTCTCCTCCAGGCAGGCTACCGTCGAGAATAGGTGAAGCGTAACTTATGTATCTCCCGCACCTCTGCGCAAGCTTTTCAACAAAATTTGCCGCTTCTTCAACATCATTGAATTTGACATTCGTCCTTAAATTTTTATATAATCTATGCACAATATAAATAGGAGAATCAACGCCATTGCACTCTATATCTTCAAGAAAATAATCGCGTATTAATGGCTCCACTTGATTAAGCCCTATAAAATCCCTGTAAATATAATAAAAAATCTTTTTGAAGCTGTTTTCTTCAATGTTGATTCCAAGTTCAGAGATTATCATTTTTGATGTTTTATCTATGTAATCTATCAACGCCTGCTCATTTTTTTCAATCAGGATGTTTACATTCACAACTTCCCGCATCCCTTCGGATATTCTTTTCAGTATCTCTTTTTCTTCAGCGCTCAACACTGGCTCTTCAACTTCATAAACAAGCTCTGTCAGCTCTGGACTCCAGTATATATGCACAAATGCATATGGCAGGATTACAGGGTATCTCACATCTACTTTTGTCTTATCAGTAAACTTTGGCAAAGCCGGCAAAGCAGGGTTCAAGTCTATGCTTATTTTTTCTTCCATTTTATTCAATGTTTATCTGAATTTTATTTCCGATAGTGCCATTTGTCGCCACGATCAATTCTTGGCTTGCTGCTCCAGGGCTGATTGTTCTTTCTTTGTCTGCTCCTTCAAGGGTTAAATTAAGCAGGTAATGCTTTGAAAATTTTATTATGTAGCTCTCGCCCCTCTTTTCAGTAATTATGTCAAATAGTCCATTATTTATTGGTTGTCCAGGTTCGCTTATAGGGTATCTGCTGTTATCAAGAATATAAGTCAGATTATCATTTTTTCCATCAATCATTATTTTGCCATTCTTCAGATTAATTTGAAGTTGCCTTGTATTCCCTGCCGGAGAAAAGCTTAAGCTCATTATTTGCTCGTCAATCTGCTTAA
>CAYITH010000040.1:0-2544 GCA_964366295.1 Candidatus Woesearchaeota archaeon
TTCTTTTCTCATCAGTTCTGCAGAAAATCAACGCAGAACTAATTTTCGGTAGCCCATGACATATGTCTCTGGCTTATACACGAATTTACAGAAGGATTAACTATTGTTTCAGCTCTTCTGCTTACAACTCTTCTATCAACCTCGCTCACTCGCCTTATATCCTCTTCTGCAATATACTTGTCTCGCGGAAGCCCTGTTCTAGGCATTTCAACTTGTTCAAACAATCCTGCCTTTTCAGTTCCTAGAAAAACATTCATAGACAAATCGCTTAAAGAATCGAAAAGATTCGCATTTATTTCGCTTCCATAATCCCCAGTTAATATATGATGCAACTTTGTATAGATAAGCGGTATTCTTGAATCATTTGTCAAAATAGCCGCACTTCCGACCCCGCTTAAAGAATAACAAAATCCTGCAGCCACAAGAGACTCATCGTTTCTATTTCCATTTTTGCTTAAGGCAAGCCTCGGATTATCAGCGTTTCTTTCAGCTACTATTTGGGCGCTTCTTACAGCTAATTCTTTCAGATCTGGAAATAACTCTTCATAAACACTATTGACCGCAAATCTTGATTCTAAAACTTCTTTTATAATGCCTGAATTTTCATAGAGCCAAGAAAGATGCTTGTTGGATAAAATTAGCGTGGCTCCATTAACATGGTTCTTAGAATGAAATAAGCTTATTTTAATATGATTGTCCCTATTTAATATATTTTCTAAACCTTGCAATGCTCTTTTAATACTCGATCTTAATTCCTCATATTCCTGCGCAATTTCAGGGGTAATAGCAAAATTCTCTCGGTCTAACAGCGTTTTTGCTACGGCATAAATATTCACTGCAAAAATCCCTATAATCTTTGGGTTAAGATAATCAAATAAGTTACGTCTAAATGAATCTGCCACATTTGGACTAAGAATACAATTATCCACTAAAACAATGCTATTTTGTCTAGAGATTTCATCTAAACTATATATCTTTGACATTAAAAAGTAGCAAAATTCAACTTTAAAAACCTTTTTAATCCTACAAGTGAAAGTATATACAATATATAAGACAGAAATATAAACTATGGATGCTCAACTTACAAATGATTCTATCAACTTATTATCAGAGAGAAATAGAACACTTAAGAAAACCATATTCAGAAGAAGAAAGTCTGACAGGAATAGTTAATCAATACTGCAATATCCATAAAGTTATGCTTCAGAAGAAACTCGCGGATTTAGAAGAGATAGAAAGAGCATGTAAAAAAGCCAGAGAGAAATTAGAAGAACACATTAAAACCCATGGCATTCCTGAAGATTCCGAAATTGAGAGCAAGGTCAATAAGTATTCTCCGATTGGATTAAACGGCAGAGAAGAGTATCAGTTTAACAAAATAACGCGCCCACTAATAAAAGCACGATTGAGAGAAGATAAAAAAGATATTAGAAGAATTAGTTTATCGCATTATCATCTAAAAAGAAGAGAAGAATATTTCTATCGCTCCAAATAAAGCGCTTCCCACTTTCTTAAGACATGTTCAGGCACAGCTATCTTAGTGGTGTATCTATTCTCACCATAAGTCTGTTTTGTCCTAAACCATAATCCTGCGCCTACTCCAACTATCAAGCCAGACAAGTGAGCCATATTAGCTGTTCCGCTTGGAAAAAACACTCCGAGCACATCTGCAATCGCCCATAAGATAGACGCTACAAACAAGGGCATAGGAAGAGAAAAAGCCCAAACAGTCATCATCGGCCTCAAGACAGCAAGCATCCCTATAATCCCAAATATTGCCCCGCTTGCGCCAAGACTTTTCTGGTAAAAAAAACCCGCGGTTATTGAAGCCAGCACCCCTGAAATAAAGAATAATATTATGAAGGGCTTGCTTCCTATTGTTTTCTCCAAGATTAAGCCAAAAAAAGCAAGCGCAAAAACATTCAACAAAAGATGAATAAAACTTCCATGAAGAAAGATGCTTGTCACAAAACGCCAAGGCTGAAAAGCCGCAACATCTGCCTTCAACAAAAATATTTCAGTAAATGGCAGAAAAACCAACTGCAAGATAAACACTCCGATGCAAGCCAGCACAAGCCACAAAGCATAATATTTCATAAATAAAGGACAAAAAACGCATTTTTAAGCTTAATCTTTCGCGATATATTCGTTGTATCCCGTTAATATGTCTCAGGTTCATAACATTTCTTAACAGTCCATTCTTTCTCTCCGTCTTTCTCATAACTCAAACCAAGCTTCATAGCAGAATCAAAAAAATCCCCCGTATATATATCTATTTGATTTCTCCCAGTGGCTATAGCCGCATATACTTTTTTCTCATCGCCTGCGCCCTGAACCACTATACTGCCTGCAAGATATCGAACATCATGACTCGGTAAACATTTCTTGGTTAATTCAACAAGCTTAGAACACCTTGCTTCTCTCTCTTGTTCTTCTCTGCTAACTCCAATTACTTTTACCATGCAAACACAGAAACTCAATGGTTTATAAATTCTATGAAGCATGAGACATACATTCTCGAGTGCAATAAAGTATAAAAAGACT
>CAYITH010000040.1:2644-6831 GCA_964366295.1 Candidatus Woesearchaeota archaeon
ATTATCCAGGAATTAAGGGCTTTAAAGTCAATAGAGAAAATTGAAGCTCGCAAACAGCAAGTTTTAAAAACCTCATTTTATCCATATAAATATGGCACTTAATATTGTTGCGTGGAGGTCAGTTCATCTGGCCAAGAATTGATTTCTCTAGTTTGAACTTTAACTCTCGCTGTTTTTGCAACTCTAACAAAGTTTTTATATTCAATTTGAATAGTTTTAAATATAAAACCTTAGATGGTGGTTGTAGTTTAATGGCAGAACGCGAGCCTGTGGCGCTTGAGACGAGGGTTCGATTCCCTCCTACCACTTTGGAATCGAATATGATACGCAAAATGATGAAGGTTGCTGGACTCATAGAACCCGCTGGAGGTTGTATTTCGATCCCTCCTACCACTTTACCCCAATTAAATTGGAGGATTTATAATGACAGAGAAAATAAAGCTTGATTTCGAGAAGATGATGGGATTAGTCCCTGCTATAATTCAAGATTATAAAACAAATGAAATCTTAATGTTAGGATTTATGAACGAGAAAGCTTGGAAAAAAACAGAAAAGACAGGGAAAGTAACTTTCTGGAGCAGGACAAGAAATAAATTATGGACAAAGGGCGAGACATCCGGTAATTTCTTGCTTGTTAAAAAGATATATATAGACTGCGATAATGATACAATATTAATAAAAGCAGAGCCAAAAGGACCGACATGTCATACTGGAAATAACTCTTGCTTTTTCAAGGAGATAAAATGAAAATCAAACTAGGAATACCCAAAGGAAGTTTACAAGAAGCAACAATGAAGTTATTTAAAAAAGCAGGATTTAATATAAGTGTAAGTGAAAGATCTTACAAACCAATAATAAATGATGAAGAAATAGAATGCCTGCTGATAAGAGCCCAAGAAATACCAAAATATGTTGAACAAGGAGTTTTAGATGTAGGTTTAACAGGAAAAGATTGGATAATGGAAACTAACGCAGATGTAGAAGAGATTAGTGAACTTTTATATACAAAACAAGGATTAAAAAAAGTAAGATTAGTTATCGCTGTATCTGAAACTTCAGACATAAACAGCATAAAGGATTTAGAAGGGAAGAGGATAGCAACAGAACTAGTTAATGTCACAAAAAGTTTCTTGAAGAAAAACAAAATAAATGCAGAAGTGGAATTCTCCTGGGGGGCCACAGAAGTTAAAGTTCCAGAGCTAGTTGATGCAATAGCAGAATTAACAGAGACTGGGGCTTCATTAAAAGCCAATAACCTCAAGATAATAGAAACTATTCTTGAGTCTACAACTAGATTTATAGCCAATAAAAAAGCAATTAAAGATCCAGAGAAAAAAAGAAAGATTGAAGATATAGCATTACTGTTAAATGGGGCATTAATTGCAGAAAGTAGTGTAGGATTAAAAATGAATATTGAAAAAAAGAACTTAGACAATTTATTAAGTTTACTACCCGCATTGAAAAGTCCAACAGTTTCAGAATTGTCGGATAAAAATTGGGTGGCTATTGAAACAATAATGGAAGAAAAAGTTGTTAGAAACATTATCCCAAAATTGAAACGAGTAGGAGCTCAGGGAATAGTAGAATATCCATTAAACAAGATAATTTTATAGAAAAACAGGAATAAACAATATGATAACCGAAACAATCAAAGGCTTTCGAGATATAACTAGCGAACAGGCTAAAAAAAGAGAAAAGATAAGAAGCATTCTAAAAAAGAGGTTTGAACTCTATGGCTTTGAACCTGCTGAAACTCCGATTATAGAAAGCGAAGATTTTGTCAAGGGAGATAATTCTAAAGACGAGGCTGTTTCAGATATTTTTAAACTTGAAGACAAAGGAAAAAGAAAACTCGCCTTAAGATACGAACTAACATTCCAGCTTAAGCGCCTTGCCATAAACAAGAAACTGCCGTATAAAGTATACCGTATTGGAGAAGTCTTTCGTGACGAGCCGACAACAAGCAATCGTTTTCGCCAGTTTACGCAATGCGATATTGACACGATTGGCGCAACAATCAAAGATGAGGCAGAAATTTTAGCGCTAGCATCTGAAGCACTTTTAGAACTTGGAATAAGCCCTGAAATTTGCATAAACAGCAGAAAGCTTCTAAATGAAATACTGGAAAAAGAAGGCATAAAAGAAAAAGATAGAGTAATAATTGAAATCGACAAGCTTGACAAGCTTCCAGAGAGCCAGATAAAAGAAAATCTTAAAAAATATAAAGCTGAAAAAATTCTGGATATTTTTAAAAAACAGCAGTCTTATTTCAAAAAATACGAAGCATATAAAGAAGTTGAAGAATTAATTAAATATTGCAATCTGTACAATACAAAAGTAGAATTCCGCCCATTTTTAGCTCGTGGCTTATCTTATTACAATGGCAATGTATTTGAAATAAAAACTCGGGGTGTAAAAGAAACTATTTTTGGCGGCGGCACATACCCTACAAATGGAATTAACTCGACAGGCGCCTCATTTGGCTTAGACAGAATTGAGCAACTGGCAAAACCCGCTATGGCAAACCAAAAAGTTTTAATAATTTCCATAGGAAAAGATAAAGAAGCAATAAATTTTGCGCAATTGCTAAGAAAAAATAATATTCCTGCGGTCTTTCTATCCGGCAAACCCTCAAAAGCATTAGAATATGCCAACTCTCAAGGAATAGACAAAATTATTTTTATTGGGGAAGATGAAGCAAAAAAAGGAAAATTTAAGCTTCGTGACATGAAAACCGGCAAAGAGGAAATGTTGAAAGAAAAAGAAGTAATAGAAAAACTGTCAGACTAAGCCAAAAAGATGCTATAGTGAAAGACATAAGTCTTTCCCTATCTACTCAAGGCGTAAGTGGGGAATTATCAACGTCCTTGACTATAATTCAATTGGGTTGATTTCTCTACAATCTCTTAAAAATTAATATCCCTTACTACCCGATTACTAATCAACTCTAACATCTCAATTTAACAACAGATTTAAACAAATCTTTAACGCGAAAGATTGCCTCTTCCCATCTCTTTAATTATTAGCATCATTCCCCATCTCCCCAAAAAACTCTCCAAGCGGATTCCCAAAGCCAGTTTCCTTGGAAATCTCCAAGCTCTTTGCTTCTTCCTCAATCTCCTTCTCAAATCCTTCTAATTTCAATGGAAACTGCTTTCTGTAATGCTCATACATCCATATCCATATCTCATCAAAGTGTTTTTCTTGCTCGAGCCAGACTTTTTTTCTTGAATCTAAATGCAAAATAGGCAGAAAAGACGCGATTCTTTCTTCTTTTGTATTTCCAGCAAGTTCAGTATAGCTCATTTTTCCCTTGCTTAAAAAGCTGTTTTTTATTCTTGCAAAAATATCCCTTATTTTATCGCTTAGATTTATGGTAGAACGAGGCAGGACAATCTCCGCAAGTTTCTCAGCCTGCTTATCGCGAATCTCCCTTCTTATTCTCCTTGTTTCTGTGCTCATTGCCTTGTTCAAAGCGCTCATCAGTTCTTCTAAAGTAACTCGTTTATATCTCGGCAATGGAGTTCTAGGATAAAGCCCGGGCAAAGCATCCTCAGGAATCTCGAGCCGTTCAACACTTCTAACTGGTTCTTCTTTCTTCCCAAACAACACCTCGTCAAGATTCTTAATGTATGTATGCAGTAAAACCTCTGCCTTTAATCGAAGAAGCAGAGAAGCTGCATAAAGCACCTTGCTTGACACAAAAAAGTTAGCCTCCTCAATTTCTCGTATCTTCTGAAGATACTGATTTGTAAGAACTGCAAGGTCAATATCCCAAGGGTCAAGCTGTCCTGTATTTATCAACTCATAAATCAGCGACTGCCAGCTCACCTCTTCGCCTGAAACAATATCCAAAAACTGCTCCTGTGTTATCTGTTCACCCTTTTCCATCTCCCTGCAAATAAAAGCAAGTTTAAAAATGCTTTTAATAATTCTTAAGCTAAAAAACATATATATTCCAATGCAAGAATGCTTATAATCTCCAAAACAACCTGCTTTTAATCAATACAATAGCTAAAAAGTAGAGTGTCATTTTTTAATAACGACACAGACGAAAGGTTTAAATACCCATAAAATATGGATTTATTATCACCTCTTTTTACCCGGAAGAGACCAACCGCCACTATTTTTATGCGGAGAAGTCTCTTCTAGGGTTTTATATCCTTGCGAGGAGTGTATAAAAAACG
>CAYITH010000041.1:0-6763 GCA_964366295.1 Candidatus Woesearchaeota archaeon
TCAACAATTTTTGTGTAAATCTTGCCTTTTCTCTCGAGAATTCCAAAAACTATTGCTTTATTATTCGCTCCTCTTCCTCTCTTTCCTTTTCTTTTTCCTCCAAAGTAAGATTCATCAATTTCTAATTCTCCATTTAGTTTCTTTGCTTCTTGATTGCAGTATTCTGCAATAAGTTTTCTGAATTGCATGAACTTCCTGTGAACTGCTCCATAATCTAAATCTAATTCGATTGCTACCTTGCGGGCAGAGATTTCTAAATAAAAATAATAAAGAATAATCATCTCTGTTTTTAGCTTGGTTAAAGAATAATATTTATTGCAATATTTGCATTTAACTCTCTTATCTTTTAGTCGGTATAGCCTATTTTTATCGCAAAATATGCACTTTCTGCCTAAAAAATACCTGTCTGACAGCACTCTTTTCATTATTATCGTCGTAGTTTAGCCTATTTTTAAGCCTTTTTGGTGCTAAAATGCATCAATCACCTATACTTATATCTTCAAAAGATTGCATCCAAGCTCTCTCATGCAATCCCAAATTTTCCAACTTTTTCCCCACTCAAAAATATATACAACATATACCAAAGATTTATAAAGAAAAAGAAAGAGTAATTTTTAATTTAATTTGTTTGGGGAAACAAACTAAGTGGAGTTTGGGGAAACTCGATGAACTTTTTCTTGATACTAGCAAGCGCAAGAGGTATATAAATCTTTCGTTTGCAGAAAAAACTGAAAGGAGGGAAAAAATGGTGTTAGATTTTGCCCAAGAGGCCATAAAGAACGCAGAAACGCATAGTATTAACTTCAACGAGTTGAAGGCTGGCAAGGCAAGCATTAAGGTTTTTGGAATAGGTGGTGCAGGCAGTAACGCAGTCACATGGCTTTTCAACAAAGGCATTAACGGCGCAACTGTTTATGCTGCAAACACTGACGCCTTGCACTTGAGTATTGCCAAAGCAGATGAAAAAATGCTTATCGGCAAAGAACTCACGAGAGGTCTAGGCGCAGGCGGTTATCCAAAAGTTGGAATGGAAGCTGCAAAAGAGTCAATTACAGAAGTTAAGAAATCTGTTTCTGGAGCAGACATGGTATTTATCGTGGGTGGAGAAGGCGGAGGAACAGGAAGCGGAGCAATGCCTGTCTTTGCGCAAGCAGCTAAAGAGTCAGGAGCAGTAGTCATCGGTGTTGTTACAATGCCGTTTGAATGCGAAAAAGCAAGAATAGACAAAGCAGAATTCGGCTTGCAGCAATTAAGGGATATTGCAGACACTGTCATCGTAATTGACAATGAAAGGCTTGTAGACATCGCAGGAAAACTGCCAATCGAGCACGCATTCGCTGTGGCAAACGAGCTGGTAAGTACAATGATAAAGGGAATTGTGGAAACAATTACTCTTCCTTCATTGATCAACTTGGACTATGCTGATGTTTCAGCCATAATGAAAAACGGCGGAGTTGCAGTTATTGGAATAGGCGAGTCAAATACAACAGACAAAGTCAACGAGGCTGTTCGCCAGGCTTTAAGCCATCCATTGCTCGACGTTGATTACAAAGGCGCGACAGGAGCTTTAATCCATGTTACATGCGGTCCTGATATGAAGCTGGAAGAATTCAGCAATATCGGACATCTGGTAACAGAAAATATAAGCCCAGAAGCCCAAGTTATCATCGGAGCAAGGATTAACAAGGAATTTGAAGGCCGTGTCCGAGTCATTACAATAATGACTGGAGTTAAGTCTCCATACATCCTTGGAAAACAAGTGCAAGAGCGCTCATACGAGACAATGTCCACAGCTCAAACAATGGCAGAGCTAGGCATAGAGCATAGCTGGTGATTCTGTAAAATAAGGAAGTTTTATTTTTTTTCTTTTTTTCCTTATTTTTGTTTTTCTCTTTTTTCTCTTTCTTTTTCTTCGTTTTTTGATTTTTTATTCTTTAGAAGATTTTAGTAGAGTATCATAAATAAAATTAGGATACCATTAAGTTAATTGCAATTTAATATTTGGGCTAAACAATAGTCAAATTAAAAATTTGAAGAATTATAAAAATAATAACTCTCTCTTTGTTTTCTTTTTCTGCCATGAGAATAAAAAACCTATGGTTGCGGTGCAAACCTAGGAGGTATATAATTATAGGAGAATATCAATCCTTTTAAAACTTTCGTTTTATTTCAAAATTTGCGATGAATACCCCAAAACGATTTGCTCTTGCAAATTTGAAAATATTTTACTCAAGAGCAAATCGTTTTTCACAGCTTGCTGTGGAGTTAGCAAATTTTTAAGCATTTTCTTTATTTAGCTAACATCCACTTCCAAATTGGCATAATAACAATCTTTTTTCCTTTAATTATAATGGTATCTTCTTGTTCATAGGTCAAAATCAATCCTTCTTTTAACTTAAACTCATTCATGGCTTCAATCAGCCCATAAACTTCTCTTTCTCTATTCTCATCAGTTAACTGATAACAAGCCTGAATTGCTTGTAATATTTTATTTCCTTGTTTTATAATAAAATCACACTCTTTCTTATCTTGAAAGTAAAAAATATCGCATTTCATCCTTTTTAACTCTATAAACAAGATGTTCTCAAAAATTCTTCCAAAATTTGTTTTAAATGAAATTCCAATAACATTGAATAAAGCAGGATCAATTATGTATATCTTTCTTGGAGAATTTAGCTGTTTTTTAATTGAATAATTAAATCGCAAAACTTCAAAAAATAAGTAACTGTTGCTTAAATAAGAAATATATTCCTTAACCGTTATGGCATTGGAAAGTTTTAATGTATATTTGAGAGAATTGTATGTAAACGAAGAGGAAACATTTGTAGAAAGAAGGTTAACTAATTCTCTCAAAGTTTTCTGGCTTTTTATTTTATATCTCGAAATTATATCTCGATATAGAATATTTTCATAAAGAGTTTTTATATAATCTGTATCCTTATTCTCTAAATACTCGGGTATTCCCCCAATATTCATGTAGTTTGAAAAATTCTTTTTAATCTCGGCTTTTTCTTCAGTTTTAAATCTAATCTCTTTTTCAAAATTTAAACTATTTTTTATTAGAAACTCTTGAAATGAAAATGGATATAACTCAAACATTTTATACCTACCAGTAAGCTTTGTTCCAAATTCTTTGCTTAATAAAGTCGAGTTTGAACCTGTTAAAAAAATCTTTCTCCCATTATCTTGAAGTCTTCTGATAAATGACTCAAAATTAGGAATATTTTGTATTTCATCAAAAAAATAAATGTCTGGATTTCCATAAATTTCAATTAATATCTCATTTAGTTTTTCAAAGTCTTTGGCTTCAAAATCCAAAAAACACTCCTCTTCAAAGTTTACATAGCAATATTTCTTATTTCCTGCATTTAATTGTAGCATGATTTCTCTCAAAAGTGTAGACTTGCCAACCCTTCTCATCCCAGAGATAATCATTATTCTTTTGTCCTCTAAAAGAGGAAGTATCTCTTTCAAGAGTTGTCTTGGAACTAATGATTTCCCACTAGCTATTTGTTCCTTCTGCCTATTCAAAGATAACCGTATTAGATTATAATCTACCATCAAATATGAACCTTTTCTAGCTTTATAAATCTTTTTATATACTAACTGCCAGTTAGTATAAACTACCACACATACTAACTGCCAGTTAGTATATATTCCATAAAACCGCCACTTATACCTCCTGCCACGCCAAAAGCATTTATTTCAAAATTTGGATTTAATACCCCAAAACGATTTGCTCTTGCAAATTGAAAAATATTTTACTCAAGAGCAAATTGTTTCCTATAGCTTGCTGCGGGGTTAGCAAATTTTTAAGCATTTTCTTTATTCTATTCTCCATCAACACTAGATTTTAGAATAATCTTCGACAAACCTCAAATCGCCTCAACTCTCTTCAAAGGCTTCATATACCTCTCGCCCCACATATCAAAAAACATAACTCTATCAAGGTCAAACTTCTTTCTTGGCTTGGCTTTAGGAGGCATCTCATACCCGATAGGAATAACAGCCTCAACATTAACATCTTCAGGAATATGCGAAATCCTTTTCACCTGCTCTTCCGCAAAATCTCCTATCCAGCAAGACCCTAATCCTAACTCGGTTAGTTTAAGCAGAAAATTCTGTATTCCAGCTCCTGCCTGCTGTCTCGCATAAACCTCGCCGTCTTCATCATAATTTCTTACTACTTGAGTTAACACAGAGCAAACCACAACGATATACTGCGCTTGCGACACAAAGCTCTCCTGGCACGCTTCAGAAATTTCTTTTATTTTTGCTCTGTCAGAAACTATAACAAATCTCAATGTTGGAATATTGCCAGCTAATGGAGTAAGCCTCGCCGCATCTACTGCCTCGACAACATCCTTCCAATCAACCTTTTTCGTGCTGAAACGCCTGACAGAATGCCTCTCACTCACCACCTTGTCAAATTCCATGAAACACTAACAAAAACATAGTATAAAAATATATCTTTCAGGAGATTTTTATACTATTAACCAAAATTATATTAAAAATAATATCTTCACAACTTTTAATAACTCCTATCTTTTCCTGCAGAAATGCCAACCATTCTCCTCGCAGAAAACGATGAAAAAGAAGCAGAGTATTATACCTCTTGCCTAAAAGAAGCAGGATTTAATATAATTCACACAAAAAACGCAGAAGGCATTGAAAGAATAATTGCTGAACAAAAAATAGATATCTTGCTTTCAGACACAAACCTCGAAAATTCTTATGGCGACGAAGTTTGCAAAAAACTATTGGAAAAAGAAAAACTAGACAACCTCTTAATAATAGGAATGTCAAACGCACTGGATTATGGCGACTGCTGGATAAACATAGCGCATGAATTTATCCACAAAAGAAGTTTAAATGTATTTTTTGACCTCGAACACCTTGTCTCCAACCTATACAATAAATTCCAGCAAAACCCAAAAATGCTGAGGCATAAAGAAAATCTATTAATAACTAATTTCGGAAAAAGTATTTAAATCTCGCTACTATTATGCCCATATGTCCTTGCAAAAGCTTATAGCTCATTTTAAAAAACATCAGTGTGAAGCCTGTAGAAATGGAGACCGAACAAGATGCATTGCAACGAGAGAAAACTCAAACACTTATAGAATAGACGAAAAAGGCGAAACTCATTACTATTGCTGGCCAGGCTGTCTTATGGTGGAAATATATGAAAAAGACCCAGAACAGCTAATCAAATTCATAGAAGACCAGTTTAACTCCAATGGCCATTATGAAAAAATGGCGAACCCTTAGTATCGCAAAGTCCTTCTATCTGCCGCATATCAAGAAGCTTTAACAAACCCTGTAAATCTGGTTACAGAAAAAGTTGGCTTTGTTAATTATCCACTAGAATGGTGGCACTGGTCTTACGGCGACCAATATTGGGCTGCTGTAAAGAAGAAGAAACAAGCTATATACGGAAAAAAGTAAAAAAACTATCTAAACACCTTTTTCAAATTATAATTGAATTTAAATGCCATATGAACTAATATTCAGCAGATTATTTGAAAAAGAGTTTGGAAAACGGTATAATTTCATACAAATAGAAGCTTGGAAAAAGATAGAAAAGTTAAAAGAAACATTTAAATCTTCTTAAAGCAGAAAGCGCCCCAAGCTGGACTCGAACCAGCGACCCTATGATTAACAGTCATATGCTCTACCTGCTGAGCTATTGGGGCTTAAAGAATATGAAATAGAGATGTTTTTTAAAACTTGTCCTTCAGCCCTAAATCCTCAATTTCGGTTTTTTTAGCGTGTTTTTTTTCAAGTATAGAATAAACCGAACTGTGTTTCACGCCCTGTATCAAGCTTGTGATAGAATCGGAAGCTGTGCTTATATCTTCTGCTCTGCCGATAATATAAACTATATTACCGTGCAAAACCATTCTGCAGTCAGTTAAATTTTGAAAATTTCTCAAAGCCCTGCCTTCCTGTCCAATTACTCTCGCCCTAACCTCTTTTAAATTTTTTCTCTTAGTAACATTCTTAATTGGCAGAACCTCCAGCAAATAATCCTCATCAAGCAATAATAAAACATCGTCAATCTCAAAACCTGCTGCAATTGCCTTTAACATTTCCGCAGCAAGATAGGCTTTTAGCTCATCTCCTTCAATAACTGCCCTCTTCCCGCTAAACGAGATTTTAACTCCTGCCCGCTTCTCAATAATTTTTTTATTAACTACTGCATTTTTTGTATTCTCTAAAATCACTGATTGCATTAAAACTCTCCTGTTATCTCCTTGAGATATCCTTTTTTCTTAAGCCACTCAACCGCTGCAGGAGTATATTTGAACAATATATCTCCTCTTTCATTATCAAACTCCCATGGCTCAATTATCACTATATCCCCTTCGCGAATCCACAGTTTTCTCTTCATCCTTCCAGGCACTCGGCAGTTTCGCGACACACCGTCTAAACATCTAACAAGCATCTTCATTCCGCCATATCTCTGCTCAACCATTCCAATAACTTCCCGCCCTCGAGGAACTTTAACTCTCGTTACAACAGCTTCGCCGTCTTTTACATCCCGCACTTCATTCTCTCCAAGAGGTTCATTAAATTCTTCGGCCATAAATAACACGGATAAAGAACTCTTTATATACCTAACGCATTGCCTAAAATTATCCCGCCGAACATATACCATACCAAAAATAGCTTAAGGAACACACTATACTTCACTATCTATTTATTATCTCTATATCTCTCTATCAACTTATCTAAACCATCAGAACATTTATCATAAAAA
>CAYITH010000042.1:0-6748 GCA_964366295.1 Candidatus Woesearchaeota archaeon
GTCCGAAAAATGATGCTCTCTCTAAAGAGTGTGGAAAAGAAGATAGGCGAGTAATGAAAATTGTTCGCAATTTATACGGGGTTTTGGGGATTGTTCGAGAGCATGGCAAAACTCATAAATATTGGTATTCTCACTATATTATTCCGCCAGAGAATAATTTAGCAGTTATAAACGCTGTTTCTAATAATGGCATTTTTGAAAAAGAGCTGAATGGTGAAGATTTAGACTTGCTGAAATTTTTGTTAAGAAGAACAAGAGAGATAAAAGAAGGGAAAAAACATGGTTATAATCCTGCTTTTTCTGTGCCTAGGATATTAAATGAGTTTGGAGGCAATAGGAAAGAAATCAGGGAGAGTTTAGAAAGATTAACTGGAGTCTTATGCCATGTTTATGGGCCAGAAGTGGCTCCTGTTCAACTTGGAGATTTTGAAAAATATATTTTGTATGATAATTGGCTTATTCCTCATATTGGTTTTGAAATTGCAGAGGAGGTTTTAAGAAGATGATATCCTCCTATTTTTCTCTTGCTGTGAAAAATCTTCGCAAAAGAAGACTGCGAAGCTGGTTGACTATATTGGGTATTGTTATTTCAATAATGACCATTTTTGTGCTGATAAGCGTTTCTCTTGGATTAAAAGAAGCAGTGGCAGAGCAGTTTAGATTGCTCGGAGTGGATAAATTTTTTATTGTGCCTCGCGGACAGCTTGCAGGACCTGGAACAAGCAGTGCAAGTATTTTGACAGAGAAAGATGTGGAGATAGTTGAAAAAGCAAGCGGAGTGAAGGATTTGTCCTATATTATTGTGCAGGGAGCAGTTGTTGAATTTAATGATGAAAAAAGATTTTTGAATGTTTTGGCGTTTCCTGCTGAAAGAGATAGGGTTTTCAAAGAGCTTGAAAGTTATAGAGAAGATGAGGGTAGGTTTCCTGATGAAAACACAAACAGCAGGGTGATGCTTGGAAGCCAGTTCAAATACAATAATGTCTTCAGCAAACCTGTAAGAGCAGGAGATAAAATAAATATCAACAACTTGCAGTTTAAAGTTTCAGGGATATGGAGCAATACAGGCGACCCTAACAATGACCGGTTAGTATACATGTTTTTGCACGACTTTGAAAAAATATCAAACAAAACCGCGATAGACGAGATTATTATTCAGGTAGAGAGTGGAGAAGATGTAAAAGAAACTGCAGAAAGAGTTGAGAGAAAATTGCAAAAATCCAGGGGCGTTAATGAAAAAACACAAGACTTTAATGTTTTAGCTCCTGAAGAACTTCTTGAAAGTGTTGGTGCAGTGTTGAACATTATAACCGGATTTTTGTTTGGAATATCTGTTATCTCTTTGCTTGTAGGGGCAATTGGCATAGCAACAACAATGTATACTTCTGTGCTGGAGAGAACAAGAGACATCGGAGTAATGAAGGCAGTTGGAGCAAGAAATTCAGATATACTATTATTGTTTGTGATAGAGTCAGGATTTTTAGGAATTATAGGGGGAGTTTTTGGAGTAGTTCTTGGAATTGCAATAAGCAAGTTGATAGCTTATACTGCTTTTGCGAGATTTGGAACAACCTTGCTAAGAAGTGTTACGCCATTTTATTTAATTATTGGATGTTTAGTGTTTGCTTTTCTCATTGGCGCTGTTTCAGGAGCTTTTCCAGCTTTTCGTGCTGCCAGAACAAGGGTTGTTGAGGCGTTGAGGTATGAATAGTATTCTTGAGTATAATAATCTATAAATTCAGATATAGTCAAAGACACAAATATTTGAACTGTTTTTGTGTCTTTTCCTATAATTTAAAAGAAGTTTCTTTAATTTTTAGTAAAATTGGTTGATAAAATCTCTTTATTTTTGTTTTTCTTCAAGGTCTTCAATAAAGATAGAGGCTCTGCGAAGACTTGGTTTTGTTCCTGCATCTGACCAGAATCCATCTATCAGTCTATAATCTATTTGGTTATTGTGAAGATAACTCATATTGAGATCTGTTACTTCTAACTCTCCACGGGCAGAAGGGTTTAATTCATTTATTCTGTCAAATACTGTATTATCATAGACATAAAGACCTGTGACTGCGAGGTTTGTTTTTGGATATTGGGGCTTTTCTTCTATATTAATTACTTTTCCATTGAAAGTTTCAGCAACTCCAAATCTTTCTGCGTCTGGAACAAATTTAAGAAATATCCTTGCTCCATCTGAATAGTCTGAATTATTGGGCGTGTTTTGATAAATATTATCTCCTAAAATAACAACTATTGAGTTGCCATGTGAGAAATCTTTAGCCAGCCCGATAGCATGAGCTATGCCCTTTGCTTCTTTTTGCACCTTGTATGTTAAGTCTATGCCAAATTCTTCTCCGTCTTCCAGCAATTCGATAAAATCTCCGCAATGTTCTGGACCTGTGATTATAAGAACATCTTCCAATTCCATAGACTTTAAGGTTTTTAGAGGATAATATATCATCGGCTCGCCTGCCACAGACAATAAATGTTTGTTAGTTACTCTTGTCATTGGCAAAAGCCTTGTTCCTAATCCGCCTGCCAGGACAACTCCTCTTGGTTTCATGCTCGATATGAGGAAAAGAGGTTTAAAAGATTAGTTGTTGTGCGATGATATTGTTACATTATCTTGTTCGAGGATACCATATTTTTCCGCCAAGCCAGCATTTATTTCAAGAACATACAGAGCTTTAACTTCAGGGTTTATTGAGTCGCAATTCTCTTTTTTGCAAGGCAAGGCATTTTTCTCTATATGAACTACTTTGTTTTCTTCACTTATCCAGATTATGTCTATTGGAATGAAAGTGTTTTTCATCCAAAATGGATAAATAGCTTCTGTTTGAAAAATAAAGAGCATTGCTTTGTTTTCTTCTAAAGAATCGCGGAACATTAGCCCTCTTTGCCTTTCTTCTTCAGTATCTGCGATTTCTGCCTTGAAGCAGGTGTTATTATCAAAACAAACTTTAGAACTTTTTTTGAATGGGTAGCTCATTATTAATGTGATAAATACTGCAATTATAACAATGGCGAGAAGTATTGAAGATATCTTCTCTGCGTTATTATGTCTTTTCATTTTAAAGCATTAAATATACCCTTAATTAATAGAATAACTGCTATTACATAAAGAATGTATAATATCATTTCTAAAAAGTTTCTCGTTTTTTTAGTTACTTTTATTAGTGCCATTTTTATTTAATGGGCCTGCGAGGATCGAATGAGAGGAACGAAGTTCCTCCTCACACCACCTCCTATTGAGTAAGTTTTCATAGTGGAAAATATCACATTCGATTCCAAATGGGCCTGCGAGGAATCGAACCTCGAATCTCCACCGTGTGAAGGTGGCGTCGTGCCACTAGACCACAAGCCCATAAGGATGAATATTACTTATCAAATTCATTGATATTTATAGTTTATGATCCTGCGAGGATTTGAATGAGAGGAACGAAGTTCCTCCTCACACCGCCTCCTATTGGAATAAGTGTTCATCGCTTTGCGTATCACATTCAAATCCTGTCTTGCTTTAGCAAATATGATCCTGCGAGGATTTGAATGAGAGGAACGAAGTTCCTCCTCACACCGCCTCCTATTGGAATAAGTGTTCATCGCTTTGCGTATCACATTCAAATCCTGTCTTGCTTTAGCAAATATGATCCTGCGAGGATTTGAACCTCGGACCCCCGGCTTTCTTAGCTTTTCAGCTTCAAGCTCTATTCCATTGGAATAGCGTCGTATAAGACCGGTGCTCTAACCAGGCTGAGCTACAGGATCATAAAGAAAGAAAAAGAAAGGGATTTATAAGCTTTTTTGAACAAGACTAAATCAGGCCCCAAACAAGATGCTTAGAGTTGTTGAATGATAAGACAAAGTTAGTTATGTTTTCTTTTGGCAGGCGAAGCTTTTTGAGCAGGCTGATTGAATTTCTTAAAAAGCAAGTTATGCAAATTTCATTGTGGAAGCGCTGACATAAGATGCAGTGCTGAAAAGAGTCTTTTTTTTCGCTTATCAAAAGAGATTTTTTTATTCCATTGGCAAGATATTTTTTTTCAGTTAATGGGATTTCTTTCTCGTCAATCCATACTGCAAACTCTTTAAATAAACAAAAGGGGCAAATCGGGTTAATGTTAATATTCAGACATTGTGAACATACCCTGCCCCTTTTCATAATACTTTTATGAATGTGATTTATATAAAGAAGCGTTGTCGGATAAAAGACAACTCTAACTTGCGCTTTCCCATAGTATATCAAAATAGTTTCTATATGCTGCTGAAACCTCGGGATTGTTTATAGTAATGACAGATACAGGATTTGTCCAGATTATGAGAGTAGTTTTATTTCCAGAGATTATAGTTGAGACAGGAGAGTCATATTTAGCTGAAAGGAATCTGGCTTTTGTGAGGGGAAGTTTCTTTAGTTTTGCGAGATGTTCGGTTATTTCCTGATTGCAAATCTGCCTCAAAAGTATTTTTTTCTTTATTCTTTGCTTGTGGTATTCACTGAAAAAAGCTTCAAGATTTTCGGCAGCTTTTTTTGGGATAGTAAAAATTAGGACTTCGCCTGAATTGAGAGTGTCAAGCATGGCTTGTTTTGCGGAGTTTATGCCTTGAGAGAAATATGCTTCACTTTCCTCCACATTTCTGGAAATGCTTTTTATCTCTGAAATTGCTTCAGCAATTTCTGTCTCTTTGGTTTTGAATATTGACAGGATCGTGTCAGGATTCGATGCTTTGAAATTTTTTGTTCCGTTCTTGATGGTAAACGAGACCATGCCTTTTTCGTGCAGGTTATTTAAAGAGTCATAAACATTTGTGCGGTGTGATTGGAGTTTTTTTGCAAGCTGGCCCACAGGAGTTTCTCCGATTTGCAATAGGGCAAGATAAACTTTTGCTTCTGTTTTGCTTAAGTTAAGGGTCTCAAGAGCTTTTTCTATTTCCATTTAGTAGCTATTTTCTTGCAATATCCTGCATATTAGCATTTTTATATCTTGTGCTTGTTGGATTTTTATAGAATGGCTATAATTTCATCTGTGCTGAAAACTTTCACCTCGCTCTGCTGTAAAAAATGCTTATCAAATAACCAAATGCCATCTGCATTTATTGCTATAGTCAAGGACAATAATATTTTACCATCTTTATTGTCCTCTTCTATCTATCAAAGGCGTATCTGTGGTCAATTATTAACGTCCTTTGCTATAGGCATGTTGCAATAAACAAGCTGTCATCAATATCTATATCTTTCATTATGTTATCTGCTTCAAATATATAGTATTTAATTTCTTCTTTGTTTACTAAACTTATATTGTTTAATATTTCTTTAAGGATAAAATAAAACTCTTCTTCTGTATAATCGGCTCTTTTACATATCTCTCCTTTGTATTTGTCAATCTCAGCCAGAGCAATTTCAGGTAGAAAAAAATTTATTCCAGATGATAGAAGAATATAGCGGACACTGGAATCTTTTAACAAACCAGCCATTACAATATTAGTATCTATTACGAGCCTCATTCATTTAACTCTTGCCTTAGTCCTTTTTTAATCTTGATATTTATTTCTTCTATATCTTTTATTGTGAGCTTGCTTTTAGATGCTATTTTGTCTAGCAGTGTGAGTTTTTTTATATGATCTAGTATCGCAGCTCTTGCTATTGTGCTCCATCTTATTTCTCCATGCTTTTTCATTATTTCGTGTATTGTGTCAGGAACTGATAGAGTTATATTTGCCATTTTTATACTTGTGATTAATGTGATAACACCTATATAAATATTTCGGTTTTTTGTTCACAGAAGCGTTTGATTTAGCTCTTTAAGCGTTATGCTGTTAAGCTTATCCTTGGCAGGATTTATCATCAACGCAAAACCAATGTTCTCACCTTCTGAAATCTTGAAATTGTTTATGCCGATTACTTCGCCATTGGTGTTGATGAGTGGGCCGCCCGAGTTTCCGGGATTTAACGCGGTGTCTGTTTGGAAATAATACGGCAGGGTGTTTGAGATGCCACTGCGACCTGTTGCTGAAATTATGCCTTCAGATATTGAGAAAGACAATCCAAGCGGGTTTCCTATTGCTATAACTTTTTCTCCAACTTTTACATTGTCAGAGTTTCCTAATTGAATGCTGTCAAAATTTCCAGATACCTTTAGCAATGCCAAGTCTAAGTCCACATCATATCCAATTAGCGAAGCAGGATACTTTTCGTTGTCATAAGTGTAGATGTTGGCATAGCGGGCGCTTGAAAGAACATGGGCGTTTGTAACTATAAATCCGTCTTTTGTAATAATAAAGCCGGTTCCCTGCGCGATATTTGTTTTTATTGAGACAACGCCTTTAACTGCTTCTTCAATTATTCCGGAGAAATCCGCAGATGCCGAAGCCTTTACTTTTGCAAGCTGGTTTTGTATATCAAGTTGGGAGGTGGCAAGTGAATCAACGGTATCTATGAGTGAGCTGATTTTTGCCTGCGTTTCCTTGTCTAGGATGTTTATCTTTTCATTTATCTTTTGTTCTGTGCTGTTTATGGCTTGGATTGTTTGCTGTGTTTTGTTTATAACTTGGTAGAATGCAAAGCCCTGAAATAGAATTATAAATACTATAATTGTTGCGAGGAGTTTTATTTGAGTCGGTTGTTTCATTTAGCTATTATGCGTTGTGAGTTTATAATTGTTGCGGGATTGGGTATTGGAAGGTTGTTATCTTGTTCTCTCCTATATCAAAGGACGCTGAAAATTTACCAAAAATGCGCCTTTGATACTAAGAAAAT
>CAYITH010000043.1:0-6343 GCA_964366295.1 Candidatus Woesearchaeota archaeon
AAAGTGCACACAATTTTAAAGCACTTTGACATAGGGATAGCAAATTTTTAGGCAAATTTTTAAGCATCTTCTTTATTTCGGAACTTAAGCGCGCACGAATTTACGCAGTATCTTTTTCCACCCATCTCTGCAGGCCAATCATCAAAAACATGCCCTAAATGCCCCTTGCATTTTTTGCATATGGCTTCTTTTCTGCGCATTCCTTCAGTATAATCCTCCACAATTTCTATTTTGGCAGTATTTTCAGGATTGGAAAAACTTGGCCAGCCTGTTCCGGAATCAAATTTTGTTTCAGAAGAAAATAACTCGCTTCCGCACCCAGCGCAGATATATTTTCCATTTCTTTTTTCATGAAGTAACCTTCCTGTAAAAGGTGCTTCTGTCTTTTTCTGTCTAAGCACAGCAAACTGCTCTGCACTAAGCTTCTTCTTCCATTCTTCTTCTTTTTCAGGCATTTTTTCCATCACAATATAAACTAAACAAATATATAAACTTTTCAAATTTTTGTTTCTTCTGCAAACTTTTCAGAAAATCTATACTCCAATATATCAATAAGTTGTTTTGCGCTTGTTCTTCCAAGCCCATTTGCCGCCTGATACAATAATCCTCTAATTAGATGATCTGCCTCTTCTGGCAAAAATGAAGCAGATACATTTTCTTGAGTCTTGCCAGTTTCAAGATTTTCATAAGAGAAGATTAATTCATTATTTGCTCCAATATATGGAAAATAATATCCTCCTAACTGAACATAGAGATTATATGGTACTCTTCTGTTTTTCGGTTTATTTTTATTAAGCTTGGGTATTTCCATATTCCAAAGAGAAAAAAATAGCATTGCTTCAGAATCAAATCCTCCAAAATGTTCTGCGCAAGTTCCTCCGCCTTGTCCAAGAGATTTTACCCATGAAATAGTTTTTTCGGCTTTATTTTCCAGAGATTTCGCAGGCGTCTTTGTTTGTTCAATCCATTTAAGCACAGCTGTAAGCATTTGCCCTTCTGTTGAGTGATATGCTGTAATAACTCTTCTATCTGGCTCTGTTTCAGGTCGATAAGCAACACGATTTCCTAATGGATCTATTGTTTTATAAGGGGTTATATCTGTTTGATAAACTCGCAAATCGCAATTCATATCGCCAGTTATCTCATTTTTAAACACTCGTCCATCGGGTATTGTCGTTCTCCAAACCAATCCACAGCGTAGTGAATCTTTATGAAGTTCATTTTCTATCATTGCTCCAACACTGCCTGTAAACTCAGATATAGAAGAAAATCCAAACTTTTCGTAATTATATAGCTCCTTTCTTTTTAAAAACCCTAAAGCTTTCCAACCGCAAAATAGCAGAAAATCCGAAACATCTATTTTTTCACGATACTCCCCTTCTTTTCTTGCAATACTCCAAAACACATCATTTTCTCTATTCTTAAAAGTTTTTTCTAATTTTCCCATAAACTCCTTTCTTTCTATCTCAGGAATAAAATTAAAAAAACCTTCTTTTTGCATAGTATGTGTAATTTCTGTCAGATCACTTTCAGAGATATACCCTATAATATCTATTTTATGTTTCCTATAAGCTTCTTTTATTCTTGCAGAAAGCCCAGAAGATTCAAGTTTTTGCTGAGCTTCAGGATAAATTATGTATTTAAATCTCATAAACATCACTAAATGTTTTGTTTTTTAAATAAACCTATACTTCAGAATATATATCCAATCTCTCACATCACAAATCCAGCGCCTTGCTTTCAATTTTTTCTTTCAACCGCTGGGCAAATTTTTCAACACTCATTTCTCCCAAGACTTCTCCGCTTCTCAGCCTTATGTTCAGGGTTTTATTCTTCTCCTCTTTATCTCCCAGCACTATCATATAAGGAATTTTCGCCATCTGTGCATTTCTTATTCTTTTTTGAAGTGTTTCAGAATCGCTGAACTCCTTTATTTTTATTTCTTCATGCATCTTCAAAAGTTTCTCTCTTACATTGGCTAAATATTCATCGTGTTTCTCACTTATGGGAATAAGCGCGATTTGTATAGGCGCAAGCCAAACAGGAAAAGCCCCTGCGAAATGCTCTATGATTATTCCAATAAATCTTTCCAACGAACCATAAATCACTCTATGCACAACAACAGGCGTTTTCTCCTTGCCGTCTTTATCCATGTATTTCAGGTTAAATCTTTGAGGAAGCTGAAAATCAAGCTGGAATGTTCCCATTTGCCATTCCCTTCCGAGAGCATCACTCATCAAAATATCCACCTTCGGTCCGTAAAAAGCTCCGTCGCCTTCAAGTGTGCTGTAAGGCACCTTTGATTTTTTTAATATCTCCTTTAATGTGGCTTCTGCCTTGTCCCATGTTTTTGCCTCGCCTATAAACTTCTCGGGCCTTGTCCCAAACCTGAATTTGTATTTCAGCCCAAATATGCTGTAAAACTTTTCGCACAGTTCAAAGAGGTGAGCATACTCCTTTCCTATCATGTCTTCTGTTATAAAATTATGCGAATCATCCTGCTGAAAGCTCCTCACTCTTAGCAATCCATTAAGTGTTCCGGACTTTTCAAATCTATGCAGTCTATCAGTATCCGATAAGCGAAGAGGCAGGTCTTTATAGCTTCTTTGCGTTGACTGAAAAACTATCATCGCATTTGGGCAGTTCATCGGCTTCAAACAATAAGTTTCATTCTCTCCTGCAGGCGCAATGAACATATGCTCCTTATAATGCTCCCAGTGCCCGGAGGTTACATAAAGTTCTTTCTTATTTATTAAAGGGCTGAAAATTTCTTTATATCTTTGTCGTAAATGTTCTTTTCTCCAAAAATCAATTAACTTGTTATAAATTGCTAATCCCTCAGGCAGCCAGTAAGGCATTCCAGGCGAGGTTTCATGAAACATAAATAAGCCCAGTTGAGGTCCTAAAATTTTATGGTCTCGTTTCTTCGCTTCTTCAAGCATATTAAGATACGCTTTCAGTTCATTTTCAGTCGGAAAACAAGTCGCATAAATTCTTGTAAGCATCTTATTTTTTTCGCTTCCGCGCCAATAAGCTCCAGCTAAATTCAATATTTTTAAGGCTCCAATCTCCTTGCTTGGATTTTCAACATGCCCTCCCTTGCACAAGTCAACATAGTTTCCACATTGATAGATGGTAAGTTTTTTGCCCTCTTTTGCAAACTCTGCTATAAGCTCTAATTTGTATTTATTGCTTCTAAAGACATCTCTCGCCTCCTCAATACTGGCCTCTTTTTTCTCAAATTTTCTCCACCCTCCGAGAATCTGCCTCATTTTTTTCTCAATTTTAGGAAAATCTTCTTCACTTATTGGAGTTTTAAATTCAAAATCATAATAAAATCCGTTTTCTATCGGAGGCCCTATTGCCTGTTTTGTGTCTGGCCACAATTCAAGCACCGCCGCAGCAAGCAAATGCGAACAGCTATGCCTTAAATTATCTAAATACTCCTTGCCCTTCTCTTCTTTTGAAGCCATAAATCTCTCACGCATGGTTATTATTTAAAGATATCTAAGTGTGTATCCTTCTGTTGATTTAAGGCGTTCTGGATTTACGGAGATATAGACTACAAAAAAATATTTGATATGAATAAACTGTTTAAGCCGATTTTAACAAAATTTTCAATTCTTTAATCAGTTTCTTTGAGCTTTCAAGGGCTTGTTTCGAGATTTCAAAATCCATTTTCTTTCCATAGTAAGCTAAAGAATTCTTTTTATATCTTAAATCATCAAACAACCTAAACAAATCCTCCCGCTTTAATATATCTCTTAGATAAAATCCCAAACAAATATGGTTCGGGATTTTATATCCTTCTTTTAATACCAGCGCTTGCAGCAATTCCATAATTGAGGTATAATAATCTTCAAAGACAAAATTTGAATTCTTTTCACTTATTTCTTTTATTATGCCTAATCGCTCTTCCGATGTTTCTATAAGTGATTCTGCCCTCTTAGGATCAGGAGAAGTTTTTACAACTGAGTATTCTAAACAATCTTCCCAAGATGACTCTTTCATCTGAAAACCTCAATAAAACCATTTAATGAAACCCCATTTATGATATTATTTGCCAAATGCATATTCTTTACCGCCTTAATACGCTTATACCGGAATATCTGGATTTTTCTTCTTAGTTTATTTTCAAAATTACTCAATAATATGTCTTTTTTTGAAGAAGTTTCAATGTACAAATCAATATCGCTGTTTTCTATGTCTTCTCCTTTTGAATAAGAGCCAAAAAGAATAATGGCGGGGTTGCTTAAACAAAATTTAATAAAGTCCACTAAACCAAAAGTATAAAGCGATTTAATATTATATAGCTTCTTCTCAAGAAGGAAATTATTGTTAGCTCTATCTGCTGAATAGAAGACCACATTGCCAATCTTCATTTTTTTAATAATGCCTTCCTCTTCAAGTTCTCTGCAATACCTAATAACAGAAGGAAGAGGCAGTTTCAATATTTTTTCCAGAGGTCTTACTCTTATTTTTACAGTAGGATTTGTAAAAAAGTATTCCTTAATTTCTTCTTTGATATTTTTTATTTTCATATGATAGTATATGATATCAAATGATATTTAAAGTTATCGCTTTGTTAATGTCAAGAACTCTGCGTTTTAACGCAGGGCGTGCTTGGGTTATTGAGCATCCAAAAAACAAAACAAACCCTGCACTTTAGTGCGGGGTAAACTCAAGGTTTTTTAGATTTTATCTTCCCATCCTGCCACTCTTTCAAAATAGCTCTTGCAGTCCTTTCAACATCCACTTCTCCTCCTTTTCTGAGCATATGCCTTTTTTTGCCTACAAGCTCAAGAAGTTTTTCCGCATCTCCATTTGCTTCGATATCATAATGTTTTTCTAATAATTGAGGATAACTTCTCATCAACCCGACAATTACAAACTCCGGATTATTCACTCTTTCAACACTTCTCGAATTTATTATTGAAAGTTTTCTTTCTTTGTCTCTCTCGCTGAAATTCATCTCATTTTCCGGAATAACGCCCGGTGTGTCAAATATTTTTATTCCTCTTCCAAGGCTTATTTTTTGCATTCCCTTTGTTGTTCCAGGTTTTGGAGCTGTTCTTGCAGCCCTCCTTCCTACTAGCACATTTATCAAACTGCTTTTTCCAGTGTTCGGATATCCCACAACACCCACATTAACTTCTTCTTTTTTAAGCATCTTAGCTAAAATCTTTATCCTATCCCGCAGTTTTCTTATTCCTTTTCGCTTAATGCAAGATATAAAAATTACGCCCCTCTTATTTTTTGCTTCTTCTTCTAAAGCGAGGTCAGATTTATTTGCAACAGAGATTATAATCTTGCCTTTGAATTTCTCTTTAAGATTATAATCCATAGTTTCAGGTATAAATCTTGCATCCATCACTTGAATTATTATGTCCGACATGTCTATCACTTCTCTTGCTATCTCAGAATATCCGAGCTTGTGCCTGTTGGTGCTGTCTATCCTGCCTGTTCTTCTTGATGAAAACGAGTATCTTACTCTCATATAAACTGTTGTTCTAATGTCTTTATAAGATTGTGCCTTGCCGATGCCAAGATATATAAGTCCTGCTTTCTCCAACAAAAGTTATGGAATTAAAAAAAGAGGAGAATGTCCCAGTATCGTTCAATTTATCTCCATCAAGTTTGAATGTGTATTATCAAAGTCCGCTTTTATTTTACCTTACATACATTGCTAAAGTTCCAGATGACACCCCGGTTCCAGTATGTTATAGTTTATCTGGAAACATAGTTCACGAGTGTCTTGAGAAATATGCAAAAAAAGAGCTTGACCGAGACAGCGCCTATCTTTATCTGCTGGAAAAATGGGAAATGCAGAACCTTAGCGTTCATAAAGACATTAAAGGCGCCACACTAAGCCAAACCGAGTATCTAATCGCAATGCTAAACGGAATGCAGATAATAGACAGCCACAAAAATCATATCTGTGAAGAAACAATCTCCTTTCCATTTAAAGAAAACCAAATAATGAAAATAGGAATAAAAGGAATTATAGACCTGCAAGCTACAGAAAAAGAAGATAACAAACCAGTCATAATAGATTACAAGACCAGCAATAGCATGAGCCAAACAAAAAGCTTCCAGCGCCAAGCCCTGTTTTATAACTTATTGCTTCACAAAAAGAAAAATATAATTCCTTCAAAAACGAGTTTTCACTATTTAAAATTAAAAGCTTCGCAGGATTATGCATTCGATTTAGAAGAAATAGAAGAATTCAAACAAGAACTGGATAATGTCTCAGCTCAACTGCTGTCTTTCGGCACAGATATCAGAAAGTATCCAATAGGCGAGATAGATGATTTATTCAACAGCAAGAAGCAGGCCTGCCTGA
>CAYITH010000044.1:0-4790 GCA_964366295.1 Candidatus Woesearchaeota archaeon
TATAAGGGCTTTTAAAGGCGGGGAAAGGGGTTTTATTAGAGGTTATGTGTTGGAGTTTTGTAATTTCTGAGTCAGAATATGGACTTTGAGATACAGGTGTTGGAGTATTTGGATCTGGTGTTTTTGAGATTTTTAGCTCGTTAATGAGCAACTTAAGCTCGTTAACCTCTGAATAAAGAGATGCTATCTCTTTTTTTACCTTGTCAAATGCATCTTTTATAGGATCCATAAAAATAAGAAATAGAAGAATTATATAAACTTTTATGTAGTCCAAACATCGAGAGGTTTTAACTATATCCTGAATTGATTGTTGTTAAGGGATTTATAGGCAAGAAGCGTTTTCTGAGACAACCGCCACTTAAACCTTTTTTTTGAGTCTTCTTTAATTGAGATGACCAGCCCTTTAACCTCTAGGTCTTGAAGCATGGACTTGATAAACTCTTCGTCCCTTATTAATTCACGAGCAATTTCTGCAGTATGAGTTGTATTAGGAAACTCGTCGAATAAATAAGCTAATACTTGTTCGGCTATTTTTTTCCTCTTTTCTTCGCTAAGTTTCATTTCTGATAAATGGGTTAGAGGTTTAAATATCTTAACCTTAAAGATTAAATACAGATAAAACTGGAAGGTTTACTTAAAAATGTTAAAAACGAATTATGCCTCTGAAAGAAAACCTGAAGAGATAGATAAGATGCTGGAACCTTTAGTGAAAGAGTGGTTTTATTCTCGATTTAAGGGCTATAGTTTGCCGCAGCTTTTTGGAGTTATGCCTATTCATGAAAGGAAGAATATACTTATCTCAGCACCAACTGGCGGGACTAAAACGCTCACTGCTTTTCTGGCTATTTTAAATTATCTTGTTTCTTTGGCTGTGAAAAACGAGCTTGAAGACAAGGTTTATGCAATTTATGTATCGCCTTTGAAAGCGCTTTCTGCGGACATTCATGTTAATCTTATCAGGCCACTTGAGGAGATAAGAAAGATAGCTGAAAAAAACAATGTGAAAATGCAGGAGATAATTGTGGGATTGAGGACCGGCGATACTACCGCAAGTGAAAGGCAAAAGATGTATAAGAAGACTCCTCACATAATCATAACTACTCCTGAAAGCCTAGCTATAATGATTACTACGCCTAAATTTGTGCTGAAGATGAGAAGATTAGAATATGTGGTTATTGATGAGATTCATGCATTGGCAAATAAGAGAGGGGTTCATTTGAGTTTGAGCTTGGAAAGAATAGAGTATCATTCGAGCATAACTCCAGTTAGAATCGGGCTAAGTGCCACTGTTTTTCCTCTAACAGACATTGCGAGGTTTTTAGTAGGAAGCAAGAGGGATTGCCTTATTGCGGATGTTCAGTTTGCCAAACAGAAAGATATTGAAATAGACAGCGAAATAGACATCTTTGAAGATGAAACTAATGAGGTTCAAAAAAAGGTTTATATCACACTTAATGAACTTATACAAAAACATAAAACAACTTTGATATTTACTAATACCCGCGCAGCGACTGAGAGAGTAGTGCATTATCTTAAGGATTCTTTTCCGCAAAATTATGCAAGTAATATAGGGGCGCATCACTCCTCTTTAAGCAAAGAGCATAGGTTTGATATGGAGAAACGCTTAAGAGAAGGCAGTTTGAAGGTTATTGTAAGTTCGACAAGTCTTGAGCTTGGAATTGATATAGGGTGCATAGATTTAGTTATATTGCTTGGAAGCCCGAAATCTGTTGCGAGGGCGCTGCAAAGGATTGGAAGAGCGGGCCATAAACTCTATGAGACTGCTAAGGGGAGGTTTATAGTGCTGGACCGAGATGACTTGGTTGAATGCGCAGTTATGACAAAGGCGATAAAAGAAAATAAAATAGATAGGGTAAGTGTTCCGAAAAATTGCTTAGATGTATTAAGCCAGCAGGTAGTAGGGATGTCTATTGAAAGAGAATGGGGAGTGAATGAGATTTATGAGATTATTAAAAAAAGCTATTGTTATGAGAATTTGAAAATTGAGGATTTTTTGGATGTTATCAGCTATCTGGCTGGAGAGTATGCACTAGAACATAGAAATGTTTACGCCAAGATATGGTATAATGAAAAAGAAAGAACAATTGGGAGAAGAAGCCAAGGCAGGATTATTTATATGACAAATGTAGGGACTATACCTGAAGAGAGTTTCTTGGAAGTGGAAATAGCGGGAGGAGAGAAGAGCGGAAGAAGTGTAGGGAAGGTTGATGAGAGTTTTTTGGAAAAACTCAAGCCCGGCGATGTTTTTGTGCTTGGAGGCAGTGTTTACAGCTTTGCTTATACAAGAGGTATGAAGGTTTATGTGAGAAGCGATGTAAATAAATCGCCCACTATACCCAGCTGGTTTTCTGAAATGCTGCCCTTGAGTTTTGACCTTGCATGCGAGATACAGAGATTTAGAAAGATTATGGAAGAGAAAATGATGGGCAAAGAATCTCCTAGCGAAATAAAGGAGTTTATACAGGGCTTTGTTTATTGCAAGAAAGAGATAGCTGAGAAGATATATGATTATTTTTATGAACAATATAAGTATGCGGAAATACCCCATATGGGCAAAATTATTGCGGAGTTTTACAGAAATGAGAAGACAAATGTAGTTTTTCACTCGCTCTTTGGGAGGAAGACAAATGATGTGCTGTCGAGAGTTATAGGGTTTTTAGTGGCTAGGCTAGGCGGAAGAGATATGGAAATTGGAATAAGCGATAATGGGTTTTACTTGAGCGGAGAGAAAATAACAAAAGAGCAGATTGACAAGGCAATTAAACATTTAACAAGCGAGAATATAAAAAATATATTGGAAGAAACTCTGGAGAATACTGAAATTTTAAAGAGGAGATTCCGCCATTGCGCCGCAAGGTCTTTTATGATATTGAGGAATTATAAGGGAAGAAAAAAGAGCGTTGGCAGACAGCAAATGAGCTCGAGCTTTATGCTGCATAGTGTGAAGAAAATGACTAAAAATTTCCCTATATTGAGAGAGGCAAGGCGAGAGGTAATGGAAGAGGTAATGGATATAGAAAATGCCCAGCAAGTTGTTAAATGGATAAAAGACAATAAAATAGCAATAAAATATATAGAGCGAAAAATACCCTCACCCTTTGCCCATAATTTAATAATGCAGGGTTATGGAGATTTGATAAAAATGGAAAGCAAAATAGATTTTTTGAAGAGGTTAAGGAGCGAGATACTTAAGGAGATTGGAGGAAAAGATGGGAAGCAGGATTAAAAATATAATTCCTGGAAATATAAGACTGATAAACAAGGCAGTGTTTATTGGAGATGAGAAGATTCTTGTTATTGGGGATTTGCATTTGGGATATGAAGACCAATTGACTGCTGCGGGAATATATCTGCCGAGGATACAGTTAGAACAAACTCTTGAAGATTTAGAGATAATATTTAAAGAAACAGGAAAAGTTAAAGAGGTTGTGCTTTTAGGAGATGTTAAGGACGCTTTTGGAAGCGTGTTAAGGCAGGAGTGGAAGGATGCTGAAGTGGTAATAAAACTTATTAAAAAATACAGCGAAAAGATTGTAGTGACAAGGGGCAATCATGATGTTTTGCTTAAAAAGATGACTAAAAAACTTGGTGTTGAAATGGTGGATTTTTATTTTAAAAGTGGGCATTTTTTCATGCATGGAGATATTTATGCAAATGAAGTTGAAGCTCAGGAAGTGAAAAATATATTTTTAGGGCACCAACATCCTGCAATAAGCATGAGCGAGGGGGTAAGAGTTGAAAGCTACAAGTGCTACCTTGTTGGAAAGTGGAGAGGCAAGAGAGTGTATATTTTGCCGAGCTTTTTTCCGCTTGTTGAGGGTTATGACACGAGATATGAAAAGAATTATTTGGCTTTGCCATTAAAATTTAAAGATTTTGAAGTTTATGCTGTCGGCGATGACAAGGGAGTGTATGGGTTGGGGAAGATGGGGAAGATATAGATATAGGAGTATAAGAATGTTTAAAGAGTGATAAGAATTTAATTGAAGAGGGATGGTTAGATGAATTAAAAGAAATTTGAATCTCTATTTTTAGAGGCGGCAGGTGTTATCTTTTAGATCTAATTTCTTCTAATCTTTTTTGGTTACTAATATATCTTGATGCAATTTCCTCAAGACTCTCGTTAGAATGTATATTTTTAATTCCAGAAAACAATAAATCTGCACATTCTAAAATAGGTTGCAGATTAGGATTATTTCTTGCATAATCTGGAATTGTGCCTTGGTGTGAAATTCCCTCATTTCTAATAGTTACACCTATTTTCTGAATAAGTGAATTCATTTGTTCATCTCTTTCTAAAGGTTTTTTTGAAGGCATACGATGAAGTAAGAGTTTATGAGTTTGATATGTGGGGAAAAAATGCATGCCTCCAAAGATATCTGTTAAATTTCCATAGGGACTTCTAACATCTGTCCTCAATCCAATAACAAATTTTCCCATTAATTTCGCATAAGAGGCTTCAACTACTACTCCTTCATCAAGAGGTTCATCAAAATTTGCTAGAACTACATCGCTTGTTGGGACAAAGACACCCATATCAAGAAAATAAATAATATTTTGAACAGCAGAACTAATTTGATTTTGTTGGAGCTTTCCCGAAAGAGCAAGGGTTAGATCTCCGAATTCAAAACCATCTCTTTGTGGGAAATTTATTTTATAACCAATTCCTTCTAAACCTTCAACTAATCGGGAATTAAAATATGCCTCTCTTCCGTTAAACAATGCCGCTGCAAGATATATCACTATTTTCTCATCCATAATAATTAAAC
>CAYITH010000044.1:4890-6099 GCA_964366295.1 Candidatus Woesearchaeota archaeon
ACATAACTCTTCGGGTCAGCTTCCATTGTCAGGCGGGGAAGCTGGACATGAGTAGGAAGACCAAGGTCTTCCTCGAGTTGCAGGGCTTTCATACTGCATTTTGCAAGAATAAAATTAAACAAGAAAAGCTTTATCTCTGCTGGAATATCTTTTTTCTTCCAGCGCTGAAGAATATCCTTAGATTGTTTTTTATCATCTACGGCAAGAAGAATAAAACCGCCAAAATCAAGATTGGCGATTTCTTTTTGGTAATCAATAGTAAACATAAAATCGAACTTTAAAACTTCTTTGTCTTTAAAAACTTCCACTTTTTGCTCGGTGATGTCTTTTACATCTATGTTTGTGTGAATTTTTAAATCAGAGACTAATGGTTTTTTCCTTTCTGCGAGTATTTTGTCGAAATTAAATCCTATGATGTGCATATTTTATAAAGAAAGATTTTGTTTATAAATCTTCCAGTTGAATTAGGATAATAAAGAGGGTTTAAAAAGATTTGTGTGGGGTTGTAGTAGATATTATAGAGAAAGAAGGAAAAACATAAATGGAGTATGGTTAATGGTGGTTAAGAGAAGAAATATATAATTGAACAAGGAAAATGCAGGAGTATTACTAAAAATATTTATAAATCTTATCCGACTAAATCTTCTTCGCTGACAACTATAAAATCACCGATAGCTATAACAGCGTTAAAAGGAAGAAGGACTTCTTTGGCCTTAGTTGATTCTAAATTAAGATTTTTAATATAAACTGTGGGGTCTTTAACAACTATTTGAATTAATTCTCCTGAACGCGTTTCAAAGGTTATGTCTTTAACGACGCCAAGGCGCTTGCCTTCTTTGGTGACTATAAGTTTATTTACCAAATCTGTAAATGATCTTTTTTCTATTGACATATGGGGGAAAAATCGTAGTGATTTATAAATGTTTCTATAAAAAACCAAAAAGAGGAGTTATCTAAAGGGCTATATTTAATCCCTGAGTATGAGTAAAAAATCAGAGGAAATAGGGTTTTGAATTTTTATTGAGTGTTTGGTAGTTAAAGGGTATAAATAGGTCTATTTTGGCGAGTATGAATAAAGTTGGATTAAAAAGACATTATTTAGAAGTTTTTGCTAAAATTTGGGTGGAAAATAGGTATATTCTGATCAGATAGGTGGTAAAGGGGAAGTATTTTAGGATGACTCCCTGACCCTATGATTTCGTTAGGAGA
>CAYITH010000045.1:0-5952 GCA_964366295.1 Candidatus Woesearchaeota archaeon
TATTGAGATTTACTATATAGTAAATGTCTAATTGAATAAAAGTTATAGTAAATGTCTAATTGAATAAAAGTTATAGTAAATGTCTAATTGAATAAAAGTTATAGTAAATGTATCAATCACCAAAAGTTATACTAAAGTTAAATTTGAGTTAAGGAATGGTAGCTTTTTGAAAATGCCATTTAAAAGGCAAAAGCCTTTTAAATTAAACTTTTGTTCTGGTTTAATGAAAGCCAAATGGCCAAGTGTCAGCTTTATTGTATGCACCTACAACTGCAGAGATTATGCTGTGAGGTGTTTTGAGAGCATAAAAAAACAAGAGTATGGCGGAAAGGTGGAGCTACTGGCTATTGATGGAAGTTCTAAGGGGCAGTCTAATGATGGGACAATTGAGGCACTCAAAGAAATGGGGGTAAAAATAGTGCCGACAAACGCAAGGCCGGAAGGGAAAATGGCGGCTAAATGGGTCGGCTACACAAAGGCGAAAGGAGAAATTCTTATTTTTGTGGATTCTGACAATGCGCTTGTTGAGGACGATTGGGTGAGGCAGATGGTTAAGCCGTTGATGGAAGAAAGGGCGAATTTCAGCATTTGCAGGATGTTAGTCAGCAAAGAAGATATATTGGCCAATCAGTATTTAAGCTTAATCGGGACCGACCCTTTTGCAGATTATAAGTCTATTGACTCACAACTTGGAATGAAGAGATTGAAGCTGGAAGACAAAGGAGAGTTTTACACTTATACTATGAAACAAGAGAACTTTCTTATTGCTGGAGGGTATTATTTTACAATAAAAAAGAAAACCCTTGATAAAATTGGAGGTTACACGCAAGATACAGATGTGGTTTATAATCTTATTAAAAATGGAAGGGGAATTGTCGCTATACCGAAAAATGCGCACATACATCATCTTATTACAAGAGGTGTTTTGGATTTTACAAAGAAAAAATACAGGTGGGGAAAGATTTACTTTCAAGAACAAATTCACAATAGAGATTTTAATTGGATGCCTCAAAGCAGAACAGAAAAATTAAAGTTATATGCAAGAGTTGCAAGAAACTTGTTGTTTGTTCCAAACTTTATTCAGGGAGTTTACTTGGCGATAAGAGATAGAGAAAGGGCTTGGCTAATGCATGGAATGATGAGCTGGCTGACAACTGCTGCATATTTAAAAGCATATTTTGATTCGAAGAAGACATAGGTGCAAATTCTACTTAATGAAAATAACCCTGATAGCTGCTAACAGAAGCGAGAGAGGGATGGTTATTTTAAAATATTTCTGCTCATTTATAATAAATGGAATAAGATTTAGAATGATTATGCCTAATCCAATAACCAAATTTGTTAGTTCTATTGTCATTTTAACACCCTTGAGATTGCCTCAATTAAGGTTGCGATAATCAATAAAATTAAACCATAATCTCCCCTATTAGTTATAATTAAAACTGCGCCCATAATTGCTACAAAGCCCATTATAAAATTTAACGGCTCAATACTTCCTTTTTTATTCATAGTATAGATTAGAATAACAAGTATTTAACCTTTTCTCTAAGTTCGAAGAGTTTAAAAATGCTGGCTGGCTGGGTAAAAAATGAAGATAGAGAAAATAAGTATTGTGGGAGTCGGATATGTTGGCCTGACACTTGCGGCTGTGCTGGCTGAAAGAGGATTTCTGGTTTGCGGGATAGACATAAATGAACAACTTATAAAACAGTTAAACAATTGTGAACCGCATTTTCACGAAAAGGGTTTGCGGCTATTGCTGAAAAAAACAATAGGCAGGAATTTATTTTTTCAGAAAAATATTCCGGAAAAACAGGATGTTTTTGTTATCTGCACAGGCACACCATTGAATACTGAAAAAAAACCTATTCTGGATTATATAAAAAATTCTGTAGAGCAAATAGTGCCATATATTCAAGGTGAAAATCTTATCGTATTAAGAAGCACTGTGCCTATCGGCACAACACGGAATGTAATAAAACCTATACTTGACAAATCAGGAAAGATGTACCGGCTTGCTTTTTGCCCAGAGAGGACTGTGGAGGGCAAGGCGCTTGAAGAGCTGAGAGAACTGCCACAGATAATAGGCGGATTAGATGAAGAAAGTGTTGATATGGCTTTTGACTTGTTTAAGAAAGTGACTAATACAACAATAAAGATGTCGTCGCTTGAAGCGGCAGAAATGGTAAAACTGCTGTGCAACTCATATAGAGATATGACTTTTGCCTATGCAAATGAAGTAGCGTTAATATGTGAAAAGATGAAATTAGACCCATTTGAGCTTATAAAATCCTCGAATATTGGATATGAGAGAAGTAAAATACCCTTGCCAGGATTTGTCGGCGGTTCGTGCCTTGAGAAAGACCCTTATATCCTTGCAGATTGCATTGAGAAGACAGGGTATAGTGCCAAGATGATTGCTACAAGCAGGGAGATAAATGAAAGCATCGCACCTTATGTAATTGAAAAAATAAAGAGGATGGTCAGCAAGGAAGGAAAGGTTTTTGTTTCAGGAATTGCGTTTAAAGGAAAGCCAGATACTGATGATTTGAGAGGAAGTGTGGCAGTGAAAGTGATAGAAGAGCTTGAAAAGCAGGGTTATAACAACATATATGTTCATGATTTTGTAGTGCAAAAAGAAAAAGTAGGCGATATGAGGTTTGTTGAGCTTGAAGAAGGATTCAGAGATGCAGAGTGCGTTTTAATCGGCAACAATCACGATAAATACAGTTATATTGAAATAGACAGTTATCTTAAACTGATGAAGCCTAACTCTTTGTTTCTTGATGTGTGGAATATATTCTCGCAAAAACAAATAAACGAGAATGGCAGGGTTTATGCTGGAATAGGAAAATGAATATCCTCGTAACTGGCGGAGCAGGGTTTATAGGAAGCAGAATTGTGGATGAGCTGTTAAAGCAAGGGCATTTTGTCAAAGCTATAGATAATCTGTCTAAAGGCGAAGCAAAGAATTTAATTGATTTTAAAGAGAACGATAAATTTGAGTTTGTTCAGGGAGATTTGTTAGATATAGGTGTAATGCTAAAAGAAAGCGCTGATGCAGACATGATATATCATTTAGCAGCTAAAATTGGAGGCATAGGCTATTTCCATAAAATACCTGCCTCTCTGCTTAAAGATAATACTCAAATAACCTTAAATGTTTTTGAAGCGGCCAAAGAAAGAAAAATAAAGGTGGTTTATTTGTCTTCTTCAATGGTTTATGAAGGGGCTACAAAGTTTCCTGTTTGTGAAGAACATCTTGCTGAATGCGCACTGCCGACAACTGCATATGGATTTTCAAAGCTGGCTGGAGAATATATTGCTAAAGCGTATCATGATGAATTTGGAGTTCCTTTCGTAGTTGTGAGGCCATTTAATGCGTATGGGCCCGGCGAGCTTGCAGAAGATTATGTGGGTTATTCGCATGTCATTCCAGATTTTGTGAAAAAAATGGTTCAAAGCAAAAATAACGAGATAGAGATTCTTGGAGACGGCGAGCAGACAAGGTGTTTTACTTATGTTGATGACTTGGCTGAAGGAATTGTTTTGCTTGGAATGAAGGCAAGCAATGAAGCATTTAACATAGGAAGCGAGAGAGAAACTAAAATATCTGAGTTGGCCCAAATGATATGGAAGATAATTGGGAAGAGTGGAGATATTAAACTTAAAAGCGTTGAAAGTTATAAGGATGATGTGAGAAGAAGAGTTCCTAATTGCGGAAAAATAAGGGAAAGGTTTGGGTGGGAGCCTAAAACACCTCTTGAAGACGGACTGAAAAGAAGTGTTGAGTGGCTGATGAGGCACAAATAATTCATTGATAACAATTAATTATACCCTATTTCATAGATTATCAGCAAGGGCTGTTTCTGCTCTGCGTCTGCGAAATAGGCTTGCACTGGAACAACACGAAGTTGATTCTGCTGAGGCCAAGTATAAATCCATTGCGGATGATACTCGAATCCTGACACAATTAAAAAACGAGCTTTAGTATTATTGAGATAAATCTCAAAATCTTCTTGAGATGGAAAATTTGGAGTATTGAGGTGAGTGACATTCAATTCTGAATAATAAACCGTTTGTGTATAAGATGCTGAGATAACAACATCACTTTTATTCGCATTCTCTTTAAGCCAGAGGCCTGCTTCTCTCACCTGCATATAGGAAGGAGCTTTGTTTTTTATAATAATATTTGCGTGGCTTAGCTGAATAAATAATATATAAACAATAATAACTAGAATAAATACAAGCGCTAAGAATTTGTTATAAGGCCTTGCTCTTTCATAAACAAAGAGAAGAGCTTTTCCGGCCAATAAAAAGATAAAGGGGAGCCACAGATACACCCAGCGGTCTTCTGTTCCACGGATGTAGAAGATGTAAAAAGCAGAGACTACCAGCAATACTATTATAGAAAAGAGCGAACTGTCAAAACATTTTGAGCGGTCTTTTATCAAGATATCCAGATAGAGCAAAAACTGAACACTTAAAACAACACCTATAGCAAACAACAAAAATAGCGCGTTTTCTGTAAGTGTGTAAAAAAAATCAAGGTTATACCAGCCAAATGGCACCGGAGTATCAGACAATACGGCGTTAGAATACCCATATTTGAAAGCAAATGGCGTGGCGAAAGTAATCTGGGACCAAATAAAATAGGGGAGCAAGGTTATGATGAATGCCAAAGCATAATAGTAGTAATGCTTATTCTTTAAAGCTGAAAACCTGTCTTTTATTAGAATAAACAGCATAAACGAGAGAGGCACAAGCAGGCCTGAAACTTTGAACAAAAAGCCTAAAGCTGAAAATATGCCTGATAAGATAATCGCTTTTGAAGAGGGATTTTTCCAGTATTTCCACATGAAGGCAATTGATAAGACCTGAAAAGAAACAGAAAGAAAATCCGGCTGGGCGCGGACAGCCCAAAATAAGAATGTCCAGCTTATAGCTGTGAAAAATGCGGCAATAACTGCGGTTTTTTTGTTGAACATTTCCACGCCGAGGAGATAAACGCAAAATACAAGCAGGACTGAAGGCAACAGCGTGAGAATGAACTTTACAGACAATTCTCCAAGGCCAAGCCAGAACAATATCGCTATTAAAAATTGATACAATGGGGGGCGCTGAGGATTTAACTCATATTGAACATTAAATGCAAACTTCTTGGCTGTTGAGAGGTATTCTGCTTCGTCCCACCAGACTGCCTGTTGCGTTGTCTGGGAGAAAAAATAAATCCGAATAACAAAAGCAAAAATGAGAATAAACAGGATGGATAAGAAATATTTGTTTCTTAACAAATCCTTAATCTTCTCTTTTTTCTCATGAATTTTTTCATCTGAAGACATTTTAGAAACATAGAAAGAGAGTTTAAATGCTTTTGGATTTTAGGAGCTATTTGGAGGATTCGAAGTTGAGAACTTTGAATAACTCTTCTACCATCCCTTCAATATGGGGCAGTTTTTCCAGTTCTTCAAGATCTACCCATTTGTAATCTGCTACTTCTTCACCAGGATTTACATTTTCTGAATTAGCTGAAACATGAAAGCACTCTCCTAAAGATAACTTTCCATCGGGTCTTTTATACTGATAGTCGGATATTTTTTTTATTATTTTGTGCAGTTTAATGCCCACTTCTTCAAATAGCTCCCGCCTTATGGCTTCTTCAATTGTCTCGCCCTCTTCAACTATGCCTCCCGGAAATGCCCATAAGCTATTATGTATATCCTCTGAATCTTTTCTAAGAACAACTAAAAATCTATCGGAGTCTCTCTTTTTTATGATTGTATTGACAACTTTTACGCAATCTAACGAGACTAAAGCATGAAATACCTCTTCTGAACTTATACTCTTAGTTAATGCTTCGTCATAAATATTCATTTTTTCAGGGAAAAAATCAAGAAGCATTGGCGAAACTACTTTCTTTAACAGGCCGTAATCTTCTATTTCGTATGGGCT
>CAYITH010000046.1:0-5709 GCA_964366295.1 Candidatus Woesearchaeota archaeon
GACTGAGGAAAAAACAGAGGAGATATATTCTAAGAATGGCGGAATAAGATTACCAAAAAGACTTTATGTAAAAAATGGTGATGACTTATTTTTTAAAACAACTATTCTTACTGATCGAGAATACTCGGTAATTGGAGGCGAGAAATTTTCTAATGGGATTAACATAGGTATGAAAACTGAGAATGACGAAATCGCAGTTAACAGTATTGGGATAAGTATAACTGGGGGCCTTCCTGGAGCAATATGTTTATTTGAGGGTGATGTAAAATATGATATAGTGAAGGCAAATCCTGATTCTAAACCTTATATAGGCCGAGATGGGACTTTTTATCTAATTGTAAATCAACGACTTTTTGATATACTAACCCGCTCTAAAGCAGAATTATGTTTAGCATTTGGAAAGAGTGAGCGCACTATAAGGACCATAGAAAAGCTTTGTTTTAATGAAACGAACACTCCCAATATACTAGTAGCACAAATAAAATTAGATAATAAGACATATGAACCGATAATTGGTGGTGGGCTCGGAGGAAAAGAAGAATTCTGGTTAGTCGGCGGTCGCCATGAATGTAGAGAATCTTGCCAAAAAGATTTCTTTATTCGTTTTTGCGATTATGGTCCAAAGGTTACAGAAAGTATTGATGTAATTCTATCAAAGCAATAGATACAATATTCATTTTTATTTAACCTGCGGCGGTTTGTCATCCAGAATTATAAGAACAACATAATCATAACCCGCGGCAAATATCACTTTTCCATCTTGAGTTATCCGCATATTGTCACTTAATGGAAAAGCAAAAATAAACGCGTCTGACGAGATTGGGGATTGGTTTGTTCTTTTTTTCAGCGCAGGACATAGTAAAGCTAACAAGTTAATATCGGGGCTTATTTGGATTCTTTTCCTGTCTTTTGGGAGGGTTAATTTTGTGCTTCCAATATCAGTTGGACAATAAGGCGAGATATCCTTGATATTGCCTGCTATGTATTTTCCGGCCCTTATATTACCAATAGCTTGTTCGTTTAAATATTCATAATATATAAAATTAAGCCGGTTATTAAAAGCCTCTATTGATATCCCAAGAGGTTTCTTTTGTTCAGATATGTAATTTCCCTTTAAATATACATAGTTTGGAGTTAATGGAACTAACGGCGTTCCAATTCCAAGCCTCTCTTTAAACTCTTTAATAAACTCTTCTTCCAACGTTGGCTGTTTATCTATAGGCGTATTTGGAATTAGCGGCTTGCTCTTTGCCACTTTATACGCTTCTTCAGCTATGCTCGTCATGAAGAATGTAATTTGTTCCTGTGGTTGGTAGATATTATCCAGCAACTCTGGCGAGATTGCAGTGACTTTAGAAACCTTGCCAGAAATAAAGGTGTATAAAGTAAAAACAGTTAACACTATTGTAAGAACTACTAATAGAGTTATGCTAAGTGGTGTTGCGCCCTTCCTATTCATCTTAAATTTCCCCCCCAATTTCTCGGAAATTTAACGAGGCAAAAAATATTTATTTTTTTCATTTTTTAACGGGCATGAGCTGGACAAAAAAATACTTTCCACCAGCGCCAAAATCAAGCCTTCCTCCTTCCATATAATTTGTTTCTGAAAATAATAAATCGCACTGCACTGACGGATGTACTATTTTTCCACCGCATCCATCAGATAAAAGCCCCTCTTTAGATTCTTTAGCATCGCTACTCCAGCAAAGTGCATAGCAAGTTTCCTCATCTTCTATTAAGTTAACAAACATGGCCGCATCTTTAACAAATTTATTTTTATGGTTAGCTATGTCTTCTCTTCTCTCTTGAGTTAAAAACATTGCTAACTGCTTTGTTGAAATAAGCGCTTGTGAATCAATGCTTGCCCCGCCAGAGATATGAAGGCCGGACGTTGAATCAAAACGCTCAAATTTTGTCTCTTTTCCAACAAAACTAAACTGCGAACTGCCTGCTTTGCCACTCGCTAAAATAAATCCGACAAATATTGAGAATGCTAACAAGACAAGAATAATAGCTACGAATGCGATAATCCATGTCAGCGTTGTTCCGAGTGAGCCTTTTTTATTCGTTAGCAAATTTTTAAGCATTTTGTTCCTCATTTTTCACCTCAAAAGACTTTTTTATAGTCCAGGATGTTGATAATTCCCCACTTACGCCTTAAGTAGATAGGGAAAGACTTATGTCTTCCACTATATATTATTATTGCTGGCAGCAGTTATTTCTGCAATAAACTCCAATCCATTTTTGTCTTTGACGAGAAACATTTTTCTTTCGCAATTAGCAAAGTTCTTTCCTTTTAGTTCGCATTGTATCTCAAGGTCAGGGTTTCCAGTTTTTATAACATAAAATGGAGATATTGCAGTCCCATCAACCCCAATTTTTAAAAGTTTTTGGCTTATATAATCTTCGGGTTTATATAGTAGAATAGATAAAAAATAAGAATTTGTGTTCAGTATGCTTTCAGTTAAAAAACATGCCTGAAATACATCTGGCAGATTTGCTCCTGCGTTGCTAGACCTTAAATCAGCATTTAACACTTCAGCATTTAAACTCGCCGATTCAAGTCCGGTAAGGTCAGATTCAGCAAGTTCAAATTCTTCTGCAGTGCCACCTACATCTTCCCGCTTATCAGTAATTTCCAATTTAATCGTGCCCTGCCCATTATTTGTCTCTGTTGGCTTTAAATATACTAATTTATTCTGTGGAAAAACACACTCACTTATTTTTTTTAGTAAAACTTCTGATTCTACTTGCCGGACATCAACACTCCTAGAATAAAATAAAGCAACGGCAGCGACTATAACTATTGCGATTATAATCCAGCTTAAAAAAAGCCAAATGCTCAATATTTCTGAACTGCCTTTTTTATGCATGTAACCCCACCTCCATATAAAGGGCGTTGTTCTCTATCTTGTATTCAACCCCATAATTTGCAAAGAATTGACGCCTTGAGAGCTCTTTTCTCTCTTCTTTCTTATTTTCCCCATAAATAACTACCTCTTTTTTTGTGGGCTCAATCGCCATACTTCCTTTGTCAATATTCTTATAAAAATCGCTTAAATCCAATGTGATTTTCATATTTGGACGAGAATGGTCTATTAACAACGCTACTTGCTTTGCATAAGCTTCTGCGTATAAAGCGCTTGAATTTGATTTTGTGCTGACAAAACCAAACATAGCAGAAAAGAAAATAAGGTTGAGCACAATAAAAATGATGCTTTCCATTAACATCTGCCCTCTTTTATCCATCATAAATAATTTAATGTAAAGAGCTTAATAAACCTTTCAATGTCAAAGTGCATTTATCTTTTGCACTTTGAGCATGTCAGAGTTACTTCATAACTCTGAGCACTATCAAAAATTATATTTTTGAAGCATTCAAAAATGCCAAATCACGAAGGAGCATTTTTGATGTTTTCAGGATATCTCTTTCCAGAATACATCAAAACAAATATATCTTGAGGGCTACAATCATTTAAAGAGTTAACAAAATTACACTTGTCTTTTCCTATTATCCCCTCGGCAGGCTGAAAGCTTCCTTCTTCATTTAATATTCCAATTGTCCCAAACTGCGATATCTCGGGTATCTTGCTTACAAAATCTTTAAGATTGCCCCTTAAGCTGTATATCCTATCAATTACCTCTCCAATTGCTCCCCCCTTATTCTTATTAACTTCTTCAATCTTTTTAACTAAATCGCTTTTTACCTCATCTGTCATCTCTTCATATCCCCTTCCATTAATATTGGCTACAGCCATGCCCTTGCCGGTTTTCCATTCAAAAAACATCAAGGTTTTGTCAGAATCAAGGCTGAATACAACTCTCCTTGAAACTTCTTTTTCAATATCCCCCCATTTTTTCTCTATTCCATCTTATGCTCCTCCGCTCTCCCCTGCTCCAACATTTCCAATCCTGCGTATCTCATACTTCCCATTAGAAAACGGAACAACGCTAAACTCCTTTTTAATCCTATTAAAAACAGCTGAATGTTTCATCTCAAGATACTCATTCTTCATCTTTATCATTTCATTCTGACTAAGTTCTGCCTGCTTTTTCAAACTTCCAAATTCCGCTTCGTTAAAATACTCGCCAATAAACTCGCCATATTTCATTTCAGCCAGTCCAAGATTATTGCTGTCTAAAGCTACCTTAATTTCCGCAGCCTTTTCCTCTGCGCTTCCAATTCTTGTCCCAGCACTACTGCTTGCTTTTTTCTCTTTTCCAAAATCAGAAAACAGCCCGCTCAAAGTCTCAGAAATTTCAGCCCTGAAAAGAAACATTGCCACTCCAAATACAATAAACACTCCTATCGCAATTGCTAAAATATAATCCATTCCGACTTGTGCCTTCTTTCTCGCCATTTAACCCTGCCCTGCTCCAAGCAAAAGGCTCTTCACATAACTTATCATGCTGTTTCCCTCTCCTTTCAGCACAAGATAAATTCCAACACCTATAAGAAGCACAAGCACAGCCAAAGCCACATAAACCAATGCCTCCACCCCTATTGCTCCTTTTTTAACTCTTCCCGCATTATCTTTTTTTCTTTCCCCTCTTTTCTCTTTTTTCTCCCCTTTCATGCTCTAATATCAAAAGAAAAAAGGTTAATAAATGTGATGTTCTATTCAATAACTTCAGGGGCTAACGAAGGGGGCAATTTTCTAAAAACGAAACGAACTAAAAACGAAACGAACGAGAGCTGACTTTAATGAAAAATCAACTTGTCGAAAGTCTTAAATACTAAGAGAAATCAGTATTATTAATACAATAATAAGGGGCGGTATCTCTCATGAGATATCTCTCCTTCCTTTTATAATGAGAGTGATTATTTTTAATGATACACAGAATTTTAATGGTTCTTTGAATTTTATAAACGAATCTTTAAATAAAAAGGAAAAGCGTTTTTGGGATTATAAAAAATATATTCCTTTTCTCGTAGAAAAAATAAAATCTCTTGATGGTTTTGGCAAAGAGAAAATAGAACTTGTAAAAACCTACTTCTATGAAGGAAGATATGGCTCTAGTTTATTATCTAGTCTAAAATGGAATTGTAATAAAAAAATTCAAGAGCTAAACGGCTTAATAGAAAAGGAGCAAAGTCTCTTAAATGTAATCTCTCAAGAAAAATTAACTCCTACTTTAAGGAAGAAGATAAATGTTCATGTAGAAGCAATAAAGAAAGAATTGGAAGAAAAAAAGAAATTCTATTTTAATTATCTTGCAAAACAAAAGAGAAATTGGGAAGGGCAAAAATTACTTTTTGAAGAGTTAAAGGCTAACTCTTTTATAGAATTAAAAACAACCCCTCTAAAACAAAGAGAAAGTGAGATCTATCAAAAAGGAGTAGATGTTTTACTGGCAACAGACTTGGTTCATTTAGCACACATAAACGCTTATGATGTTGCAGTCATCTTAAGTGGAGATACAGATTTAATCGAAGCAGTTAAACTCGTGAAGAGTTTGGGAAAAACCGTGATTCTTATTTCTTATCACACCCCTAAAGAGCCAAAATTGAGCAATATCTCTGATTTAATAAACTTTGGAAAATTCGTAAATATTCGAGAGTTCTCAAAAAAAGAAATTGAGCAGATGTCCGAGTTAAGGGAAGATTAGTTTATTTGTTTAGAAACTTTTTCGCCTTCTTTTGTTCTTCTGTAAACTCTTCGGTTTCCCTTCGGGACGTTGCACTAAACCTCGTTCCTATCGGAAGCG
>CAYITH010000047.1:0-5695 GCA_964366295.1 Candidatus Woesearchaeota archaeon
CTTGCTGTGGGGTTAGCAAATTTTTAAGCATTTTCTTTATTGGTTAAATTCTGTTCGCGAAGGATATAGGAAATAATTCAAAGAGTTTTGCAGGAGATACCTTTAAAAACCTTTTTTGCACAAGACGATTATGGGTTTGATAAATGCCAATAAGCTTATAAGAAATAGAAGGAAATTCAGATGGAGCTCTGAAAAATACAAGTCGCAGAAATTAGAGCTTTACCGAAAGGCAGACCCTCTTGAAGGGAAGAGCCAAGCCCGTGGAATAGTTCTTGAAAAAGTGCAGAAAGAGGCCAAACAGCCAAATTCTGCTATGAGAAAATGCGCGAAAGTTCAGCTTATAAAAAACAGCATATCTGTTACTGCGTTTATTCCTGGCAATCTGGCGCAAAAGTTTGTTGATGAGCATGATGAGGTGTTAATAGAAAGAATTGGTGGGAAAAAAGGGCGTTCAAAAGGAGACATTCCGGGAGTTAGATACCAAATAATAAAAGTAAATGACCAGCCGTTGAGGCTTCTTGTCAAGGGCAAGATAGAGAAGGGAAGAAGATAATGACATTAAAAATATTTGATTTATATGAAACAGGAGAGGTTAAGGTAGAAGACCCTGGATTAAAAAGATACATAAATATTGACAGCAGGCTTGTTTTGAAATCGCATGGAAGGAATGTTGAGAAGTTTGGAAAGACAAAAATAAATATCATTGAGAGGCTTGCTAATTTAATTGCTGTGCCTGGACACAGGGGGAAAAAGCATAGGCGCATAACGAGCTGGGCTTCTGGAAAATACACCAAGAATATGAAGGTTATACTTAAAGTTTTGCAGATTATTCAAGATAAAACAAAATCAAATCCTGTTCAGGTTATTGTAAAGGCGGTTGAAAATTCTGCTCCGAGAGATGAGGTAACAGTTATAGAGTATGGCGGGGCAAGATATCCGCAGGCAGTTGATATGTCGCCTTCAAGAAGAGTAAGCGTGGCCTTAAGGAATATACTGCATGGGGCTGCGGACAAAGCGATTAACAAAAAGAAAGAACTTTCAACAGCTTTGGCAGATGAAATAATTCTTGCATCACAAGGAAGCAATGAGTGTTTTTCAGTTGTTAAAAAGAACGAAGCTGAAAAACAGGCTGATTCTGCGAGGTAAGACGGCTGAAATTTAAGAATATCTATATAGTGGATAATGTTAAAGTATTTGAAAGATTGAATTATAGGGTTACTATTGTTATTTAATTGCTGACTTTTGCGGACCTGTTCTTAACTTTTCCATATATCCAGCCGATAAATGCTCCGATTAGGAACCAGTATAGAATTCCAAGAATAAATAAAGCAATAATTGGATTGGCTCCAGAACAAGTCTGGCTATGAGGTGCGCAAGAAAACACTATCATAACTATTACAATTACTGGAAAAGAAAGCATCAAAAATGACTCGAAGATTAATGCTAATAAAATTGAGATAATCCCGCTAACTATCCCTAAAATTCCACCTTTCAACCAATATCCCCCATGTTTCCAACTGCTTATAATAGAAGGTATAATCAATATTACAGCATATATAATCGTAAGAGTAATTAAAATTAAACCAGATTTCTCAGCTATATTCCCCCACATGTTTTCGTTTGAGTTTCCTCCAATAATCCATTTATGTCCTAGAAACATTAATAATATTCCTAGTCCTATACCCACTACTAATATTATAAATGGCAAAACTATTTTTTTGAATGTTGTTCTTTCAGGCATAGCTATTTGTTTAATCTGCACTATAAAAACTTTCTCTTATAGTCAAGGACGTTGATAATTCCCCACTTACGCCTTAAGTAGATAGGGAAAGACTTATGTCTTTCACTATATGTAGGGTATAATACTAAATCCGGGCTGGGCAAGATAAAGCTTTAAAAAGCTTCTTTTATATTGAAATTTATTCTCAATTTTGTTTGGGAGGTTTATTATAAATGGTTGAAAAAGAAACACAAAGCCAGAAAATTGTAAGGATTAGTAAAAGCCCGAAGAATATAAGAAACATAGCGACAAGCGCGCATATACATCACGGAAAATGTGTATCCGGGGATACAAGGATTATGCTTACAGACGGAAGTATCAAAACAGCAAGAGAAATATTCGAAGCTGTTTCAAGAGATGGAAAGGTTGTTCGAGAAGATGAAGAGCATACAGTTTTTTCTCCTAATAAGAAAATAGAAGTTTTTACATTAAATAAAGAAGACAAAGCTATCGAAAAGAATAAACTAGAATATGTTTGGAGGCTTCAAGGTGGACAAACTATCAGGGTTGAATTAAGAAATGGTTTCAATATAGAAACAACACCAGAGCATAAATATATTGTCTATCGGGATGGTTTTCAAGATATCGAAGCAAAGGATTTAAAAATTGGGGATAGAGTAGTTTGTTCAAGAAAGATAGAGGTTAAGTCTCAAATAGACTTAAAGAATGAAATTATTAAAAAACTTTCTGAGAAAAATTTTTATGTAAATTTAGATGTTGAATTTAACAAAGAGTTAAAATTAAGATTAATTTCTAAAGGAATAACAACTATCTCTAAAGAACTCGGTATATCAATTAAACCAAAGTCATTTTACCATGGGATATGGCAGAACAGATATTTATTGAATGATTTGGTTAAAATTTGTAATTATTTTAACATAAACCTAAATCGGGCATATGACTGCATATCTCGTATATTTTATAGAACTGGAAAACAAAGAGGCGGAAATTCAACTAAGATGCAACTGCCTAAAAACTTTGAAGATTTTTTTTATCTTGCCGGCTTATTTATTGGTGATGGTTCTGGAAAGAAATTTATAGCTGGAAAAGAGCAATTAGCCGGAAGAGTTCGAGATATATGCTCTGATTTGAAAATAAATACCAAAAGGGTCGAGAGAAGAGACAGAACTCCAGAAATCCATACAAATTGTATGACTCTAATAGAAATTTTTAACAGTCTTTTTGACTATCCAAAAATACAAAAGTCACATAATATAAAGATATCTGATTTTTTATTGCTGAATGAAGATAAATATGTTAGCAAATTATTACGCGGATATTTTGATACTGATGGATGCGTTGAAAAATCGCGCAGGGCGGTCACTATCTCTTCTGCGAGCGGACAGATGATTGAGGATCTGCACCTTTTACTTATTAGATTTGGTTGTGTTGCTATAAAAGAAAAAGATAATACTTTAGCTATTTCTGGTGTTTCTGCCTTGAATTTCAAAAACTCAATAGATTTTGGATTGAAAGAGAAACAAGACAAACTTAATATTCTTGTAAGCAAAATTGCAGGAAGTTCTGTCTGTGATAAAACTCAAATTGGAAATCAAGTAATGTTAATGCATAGAAGAATATTAGATTTTGCTAATGAAGAATTGGCATTTATTGAAGTAAAAGTGATATCTGAATCTTTCTCTGAAGTAGTTTATGATTTCAGTGTTCCTGAAACTCATAATTTCTTGGCTAATGGGATGATCGTTCACAACACAGCCCTCACAGACAACCTGCTTGCAGCTTCAGGGCATATGGCATCAAAAATTGCCGGCGATTTAGAGCAGGGAATGGCAACATGGCAGCATATTGATGAGCAGGAAAGACTGATGACTGTTGATGCTGCAAATGTTTCAATGGTGCATAATTTTGACAACAGTGAATATTTGATTAATTTAATTGACACTCCAGGTCATGTAGATTTTGGCGGAAATGTTACGAGAGCGATGAGAGCGATTGATGGAACTATTGTGCTTGTATGCGCTTCTGAAGGCATAATGCCTCAGACAGAAACTGTTTTGAAGCAAGCGCTAAGAGAAAGAGTAAAACCTGTTCTTTTTATTAACAAAGTTGACCGATTGATAAAGGAGCTTAAGCTTACTCCGGAAGGAATGCAGGAGAGATTTATAACAATCATTGCGCAATTTAACAGGCTTATTGAGGCAATTGCTGATACTGATTTTAAAAAAAAGTGGCAGGTGAATATTAAGGATGGCGGAGTGGCTTTTGGGTCAGCGAGAGACAATTGGGCTATGTCTTTGCCTTTTATGCAGAAGAAAGATGTTTCTTTCAAGGATATATTAAAACTTTATGAGATGTCAGAAGAGGATAGAAAAAATTGGGTTTGGAAAAATGCTCCGCTTTATGAAGTTCTGCTGGATATGGTCGTGAAGCACCTGCCAAATCCGCTCGAAGCGCAAAAATACAGAATTCCAAAAATATGGAAGGGAGATAGTGAGACGCAGTTTGGAAAAGATTTGATAAACTGCAATCCAGAAGGCAAGCCAGCGTTTGTTATAACAAGAATTGTGATTGATCCCCGCAGCGGCAAAGAAATTTCTGCAGGAAGACTTTTTTCAGGAACAATTAAGGAAGGTATGGAAGTTTATCTTAATTTAGCCAAGCAAAGACAAAAAGTTCAGCAGGTTTTGATATATAATGGAATAAAACCCGAGCAAGTCGCTGAAATACCTTCTGGAAATGTTCTTGCAATTGCAGGAATAGTCGGAGAGGCAGGAGAAACAATAACTCTTGAACCAGAAACTCCGTTTGAAGAGCTGAAGCATATATTTGAGCCTGTTATTACCAAGGCTGTAGAGGCAACAAAGCCGGCTGACTTGCCGAAACTTATTGAGGTGCTGAAGAAGGTGGCTAAAGAAGATCCAAGTATAAAGATTAGCATCAATGAAGAGACCGGAGAGATGCTAATGTCTGGAATGGGAGAACTGCATCTGGAAATTGTTGAAAACAGAATCAGGACAGAGAAAAATTGCGAGGTTAAATCGTCCTCGCCAATTGTAGTTTACCGCGAGACTGTGACGAAAGAATCGCCTGTTGTGGAGGGAAAAAGCCCAAACAAGCATAATACATTTTATATTACGGCAGAGCCGCTTGAAGAAGAGGTATATGCGGCAATGAAATCCGGAGATATCTCGGACGGAAGAATAAAAAAGAAGGATGAAACTTTATTCAAAAAACTTTCAGAACTTGGAATTTCAAACGAAGAAATAAGGCAATATAGAAATATTTACAAGGGGAATGTTTTTGAGGATAGGACAAGAGGAGAAGTATATATGCAAGAAGTTATAGAGCTTATACTTGACGCTTTTGAACAAGTTGTTGACTCTGGGCCATTGGCAAGAGAGCCCTGCATGAAAATGAAAATATGCCTTGTTGATACAAAACTTCATGAAGATGCAATTCATCGCGGGCCTGCACAGGTTTATCCCGCTATCAGAGATGCAATGCATACTGCAATGAGGCATGCTAATGCTGCGCTTTTTGAGCCATTGCAAATACACTTAATTGAAGCACCAGTTGACTTTATGGCTGCTGTAACAAAACTCGTGACCCAAAAAAGAGGACAGCTTCTCGATGTTAAACAAGACGAGGCAGGAGTGGAGATAAAAGCAAAGATACCTGTCGGCGAGATGATTGGGTGGAGTAGCGACCTGCGTTCAGCGACAGAAGGCCGCGGAGTTTCAAGCCTTGCTGACCAGATGTTTGAGCAAATGCCTCGTGAGATTCAAACAGAGACTATCCGAAAGATAAGAGAAAGAAAGGGCTTGGCGGAGAATCAGTAATTTATTATTGTTATTTGGAAAGCCATTCAACTACTACTTGTTTATATCTTTGAATAATGTTTGTTGCATCTATATTAAAGGACGCTGAAAATTTACCAAAAATGCGCCTTTGATA
>CAYITH010000048.1:0-5693 GCA_964366295.1 Candidatus Woesearchaeota archaeon
GTGGATTTTTGAGTGTGCTCAAAGTGCGCGCAATTTTAAAGCACTTTGACATAGGGATAGCAAATTTTTAGGCAATTTTTTTATAATTCTTAAGCTTCCACTTAATTTCATCTATTTCCTCTTTTGCGTCAGACATAATAAAATTTCTAACTTCCTATTTATATCCCTTGCGAATAGGAGTTATGGATTTAAAGTCCATCAAAGATAAATGGCTTGTTTCTATTCATCAAATATTTTCTCTCTCTTCATCCACTAAATTATTGACTTCTTCTTGCGAAAAAGCCACATCGGGATATTTGGTTTGCAGTTTTTCTTTAGCCTTTATTTTTGCTTCTTCCTTGATGCGCTCTTTGTCTTGCTCGTTCCAGTTGTGTTGCTCTGCAGTCTTTCCTATTTGCCCTCTGTATTCTATAACTTCTGCGCTTAAGAAATGTCCTGATTCTGGCTTGTTAGTATGCTTTCTGACAATTTCATGCACAATTGTATTCGCTATAATTCTGATCAAGGATTCAATATCTCTATTTTTTCCCATTTTGCATTTTTTAGCTCATCTTCTAGATGTTTAATCATTAAATTCAAATAATTCAAAGCCAGTTTTTTCTCTAATTTTAATGCCGAATTATTTCTTAATTTATAAACAAGCTCAGCTCCAAGACTATTAACTAAACTTTTTTTCAATTCATAATTATCCACTTTCTGGTTCATTAACAATAAAACAAGCATTGCATTTCGAATTGCGTATAATATTTCATTTCCGCCGGAATTTATATTTAATCCCTCGCTCCAATCCAGCTTCATCCTTAAATCTAAACTTGAAAGGTTTATTCTATTTCCAATTTTAAATTTACCATATATAACTTTTGAGTCTTTTAGCTGATAAATCAATGAAGGGCTATGCGAATATTGTGAGATAATTGACTTTTCTGCGTATATTTGTATATCTAAATTGAGATTCTCCTCTTTTCCAGCAGTCTCAACTTTTTCTATTAGTTTTTCTTTCTTTCTTTTGTCAGTTGTTAATATCTTTCTTGTTACAATTATCAAATCAATATCCTTATATTCCTTATAATTCGTTTGAACAGCAGAACCGCAGATTATTATCGCTTTAACATGGGGCACACTGGCTAATACTATTTCATTTATCTTATTCTCAATCGCAGCAGTTTTTTGATTATATTCTATCTTGCATAGTAGTTCCTCTGCATTTATCTTGCTTATCTCATGCAATTTAGACCTTATTGTCTTGCTTAAGATATTTGACTCATTCTGCGTCAAGCTCACTCCAGTGAGCTTTTTTTCTATTATTCCCATTTCCCTTTCTGTAAGTATTCTGACCATATAATACTAATTTATATTAAGTGCTATTTAAAGCTTTCTATTCCAAGTGGGAAAGCTGAACTTTAAAGTAGGTTCTTGCACTTATAGTATCACGCCAAAAACGCCCCATTCAAAAAAACAGCAAATACAAGCCAAATAAGGTAAGGAACAAGAAGCCACATTGCATTCTTATCAATTTTCTTCAAAAATGCAATAAGCAGAATTGTGCTCGCGAGAATAATTAACAAATCAAGAAAAGCAAGCGCTGGACTCTTCAGCGCAAAAAATAAAAAACTCCAAAGTCCATTGGAAAAAAGATTTATTCCATAAAGAACTGCAATCTTTTTCTTCTGCCTATTTTTTGAACTGCTCCACGCAAAACCAATAGAAATTGCAATCATCGCATATAATATTGTCCAAACAATAGGAAAAACATAGTTTGGTTGGGTAAAAGAGGGCTTATTTTGCAGATACCACTCGCCATTTGTTTCGCTGCCTGTAAAAAAACTTCCAAAACCTCCGATAATAAACACAACAAAAAAGCTTAGGGCAAGCCTAAAAATAAAGTATTAAATTTTTATTTTTTTTATTTTCAAATTGGTTTAATACCCAAAAACGATTTGCTCTTGCAAATTAGAAGAGATTATACTCAAAAGCAAATGGTTTTCCACAGCTTACTAAGGTGTTAGCAGATTTTTAAGCATTTTATTTTTAAAAATACCCCGCAGCTTGCTGTGGGGATAAAGCGAAAGAGAGATAAATCGCTAAATCTTTCGCTTTCGTATGGAAGAAGATGACCTTTGCAGAACTGCACACAAAGTTTCTAAAATAAAATATCATTTTGTTTTCTGTATAAAATACAGAAAAGATTTGTTTTTAGAAGAAAAGTATATGAATAATCTAAAAAATATTTGTGAGGGTATTCAAGAGAGATTTTCAATCAAGTTTGAGACAATAGGATTTGATGAAGACCATGTTCACTTCATGCTTCAAGCTCTACCTCGCTCCTCTCCATCAAGAATATTTCAAATTGTTAAAAGTATTTCTGCTATTAAATTGTTTGAAAATTTTCCAGAAATTAAGAAAGAGTTATGGGGTGGAGAATTTTGGAGCGATGGTGGTTTTGTTGGGACTGTTGGAGAAGGAATTAATGCAGAAATAATAAGGAATTACATTAAAAAGCAAGGAAGAAAAGCAGAACAACTAAATTTGGTAGATTTCGTTTAGTAGTCCGTAGATGCCCCAGAGCTTGCTCTGGGGAGGTTCACCTGTAACTTCCAAGTTACTACAACAATAAGTTTTAAATACTGTCGATTGCTGGACCTTATATGCCCCTTGAAAATCATATTATAAAAAACAGCAATGATGCAAAAATGGGAGTCCTTATAGCGGGCTCTGCTGACTCTGTGCATATCTTAAAAAATATATTAAGCATTCTTTACAAATATACCACTGAAAAAAGGAGAAACACTTCTGGATATAATCTGCCAATGAGCGTTATTGCAGGAATACATCATATTGGGGGGATGATATTCGGGGCGGATTATCTTCAAGGATTGTATTTAGGAGATGACAAGGAGAATCCCTTATTAAGAATACACTCTCTTGAAGAACATGCTAGGGTTGGCAATTCAGGAATTTACATTGCGAGAGCCGTAGATACTGAGATAACTCCTACTCTGGGCATGGCATTGCATAAAGGGCATAATTCAATATACTCTGTAAATCTTGACCTGCTGTTAAAAACAGGGGCTGATTATTTTAACAAGCATGAAATACCTTATTGTTCGGTAATTATACGAGGCATGATGAGCGACGGGGTTTCTGGATTTTCAGAAGCAATGTCTGGAAAAATGGCAATTGCGGGAATTATTGAAGACCCCGCAAAAATAAAACAATATGTTTTCGGCGAAATGCCGCGCGGTGCATTAAAAAGAATGCGAAATAAATTATCTGCTGAAGAGTTTAACAAGAAGATAATATTAGCAAGAGGGGAAGTTATAGGAGATATTCTGATTTATCAGTTAGGCAGCATAGTGGAAAATGGCAAATAAAATAAATTGCAGCATTGAAAGGCAGAGAGAAGTTGTGGCGAGAGCGCAGAAAGCTATTGCTCCGGAAAATGGTAGTGAGAGATATGAGCAAAATAAAGCTATCTGCGAATATTTGAAACAATATAACCTGTTTATCCATCAGCAAGCGAGGTATTATTCAAGATGGCGCTTGAGATACCGGAGAGCAGAAGTTGTGGAGTATATGAAAGATTGGCTTTTTGATATTCTTCCAAGAATAAAACTGGAAAATGGAAGTCCATTGTCATATTTGCATAAAGTGCTTAAAGAAGCGAGAAATGACGCTTTAAAAAATTTGGCAAATCCCGTGAGCATTTCACATCCGTGCTATGAAAAAGCCGGCAGAATTAATTTTTTTTTTGATGAGTATTACAAAGAACATGGCATATATCCGAGTTATGACGAAATTTTTAATTTTTTTGGAAAAAATGGAGATGGCAAGGAGAGAGATTATAGGCAAAAAGGCAGAAGGCAGAACTCAATTCGGCTATTTGGAAAGCTAATGGCAAATACAAGGCCTTTCTTAAACATTGAAAAGATTAGAGAGCCGGCAATAGAAGATGATGGAATTGAAGAATTGATAAAAAATGAAGAATCAGGAATTGCGAAATCTGCATTTGAAGCAATATTAGATGAAAGGGAAAAAGCAGTTGTTGCTTTTCGCATCGGAGAGTATGAGTGGCTTCCTAGAGCATACAAAGAGGAGATAAGTGAAAGAGCATTTTCAAAGATGGTTAAACACAATAAGGGGATATTTGAAAATGTGCCATTAGAATATGTCGGCGAGATAATTGGTTTAACCGGAGAAAGAACAAGACAGATAGAAGAGAGGGCATATTGGAAAATAAAAAAGGTTATTCTTGGAGGCAATAAAAATGGCAAGTAAAAAATTAAATCAAATGCTTGATTATGATTTTATAAGGATTATAGTGAGATAAAAAAATTGCCTAAAAATTTGCTATTCCTATGTCAAAGTGCTTTAAAATTGCGCGCACTTTGAGCACACTCAAAAATCCACTTATCAACAAGATTTTTGATGTGCCAAGAGCATAGGGTATTCATCACAAATTTTTTCGCTTTCAGCGACCAGCAATTTTAGTCTCTAAGAAAAACCTTAAAAGGGTTTTTCGAGGCCTAGAAAATCCAAAAATTAAATAGGATTTTCTCGGTTTCAAATTGACTGCGGCAAGACCGCAGGGTATTAAACCCAAATTTTGAAATAAACTTCAAATAAGTTTTTTTTACCACAAGGTTTAAAAAGCTTATTTCTCATAAAATATTATTAAGACTTCAAAAATGCTCTTTTTGGGCTTTGGCATTTTTGACAGTGCTCAAAAACCCAAACACACCCTGCATTTTAGCGCAGGGTTTTTGACAAAATGGCAAAAGAAAAACCAAATTTCAATGTAGGCTTCTTTGGGCATGTTGACCATGGGAAATCAACAGCTATAGGAAGACTTATGTATGACGCCGGAATTCTGCCTGAACAGGAGCTTCAAAAGCTAAAAGAAGAAGCGCAAAAGCACGGAAAAGTTGGTTTTGAGTTTGCGTTTGTTATGGACAAGTTCAAGGAAGAGAGAGAAAGAGGATTAACTATAGATTTATCGTATCAAAAATTAATGACTAAGAAATGGCAGGTAACGATTATTGATGCGCCAGGGCATAAAGATTTTATTAAAAATATGATTACTGGAGCAAGCCAGGCAGACGCTGCTTTTCTGGTAGTTGCGGCACAGCATGGAGTTATGCCTCAGACAAAAGAACACATATGGCTTTTAAGAACAATGGGAGTTACACAAGTTGCTGTTCTTGTAAATCAAATGGATTCTGTAAATTATGCTGAAGATAAATACAATAAGATAAAGACTGATGTGTCTGTGCTGTTAAAATCAGCAGGGTATAATCCTGATAAGACCACATTTATTGCTGCCGCAGGATTAAAAGGAGATAATATTGCTAAGAAATCAACAAATATGGCATGGTATAAGGGGCCGACAGTTCTCGAACAGTTAGACTTGTTTGAAGCGCCTCAAAAGCCTACAAATTTGCCATTAAGAATGCCTGTTCAGGATGTTTATGAAATTACCGGAATTGGGACCGTGCCTGTTGGAAAAATTGAAACAGGAGTAATGAAGGTTGGGCAAAAAGTTATAATTTTGCCTGGAAGAACAGGCAGAGGAATAGAGGGAGAAGTTAAAACTGTTGAAATGCACCATGAAGCCTTGCCAAGCGCTGAAGCAGGAGATAATGTCGGAATAAATATAAGGGGAATTGGAAAGAAAGATATAGCAAGAGGAGATGTTA
>CAYITH010000049.1:0-5661 GCA_964366295.1 Candidatus Woesearchaeota archaeon
GCTAGTAATTATAAATAGATATTAAAAATTGGGACAGTGATGAAATAGCCCCAATATTTATACAATTTTTAGATTGTGTCTATCAATTAATTATCCAATTTCCAGACAGATTCTAATTCAACTCAAAATTCTTATTTGACACGCCAAGCAGCTGCAATCTCGCACCGCTTCCTGTAATTTTCAGCTTGGGATTTGCGGCTTTCCATCTGTCTCGACTTAACTCTCTTTTATCATGCTCATTATTCTCACTGCCCTTAAGCTTCCACTCCAGCACAATATCTATATCATTCAAGGCAGAAGCAACTTCAACTAATTTATAAAAAGAGCCTGAAAGAAAGCCCTCTTCCCTGACTCTTTCAACCATAACATAATCTATTGAATCCAAAAAATCGCCCATTCTTGGCTTGCTGTAAGGATAAGGGTTTGATTTAAAAAAACCACCCCTCCCATCATAATCTCTTGCTCTTTCCAAAAAAAAGCTGATTGGCTTTACCCTCTCTTCTTTAGTCTTAACAACATTAAACAACATTTCTTCTAAAATATAATCCACTTCAACAGGCGCAATAAATTTAGCGAGTCCAACAGATTTCTCTTCACAACACACTTCTGGCTTCTTACATCCAGCATCTTCAGCTGGCTCTTCAGCATATAACAACACTGGAATAAATAACCCGAACACCATACTTGCCAGATTCTTCATCCCAATCTATAAAACTCCAACTTTAAAAACTTACTTCTTTAAAGAGAATTCAGTATAATGGCACTTTCCGCAATAAACCCTGTCTTTCGCCACTGATAAAAATATTCCATCCCCGCATCTCGGGCAAAACCTGCCTCTAACAACTTTCTCGCCTTCAATCTTATATTTCGTCCAACGCTGGCTTGTAGGCTTATTTATTTTTTTCCTTTTGCCTTTTCTCTCTTTTTTCTTAGCCGTAGTTGTCGTTGATTTCTCCCCGCGCATCTTTTCATCTGCCATTTACTTGCCCCCGCCTGCAGCCACTTTCTTATCTTTTTTTCTAGGCTCTATCTTATCCCTATGCTCTTTCGACGGATAAACATGCGCCTCAATTCTAAAAACTCCGCTTCCAAAACCGCCCCTTATTGCCTTAATTGCGAAACAATCCTTATTTACCTTAAACTCTCTCTCAAGAAATTCCTCTGCCTGAGCAAAACTAGGGTTTGATGCGCTTTCAATTTCTAGAAAAACTTCCTCGCGATTTAAAAGAGTATTCATCTGCTCACCTTGTTTTAATAGCAAATAATTTTGCTTTAGTTATTTTTAGATTTTTAGCAACTTCAGATTGTTCTGGATTAAAGATTCTTACCTTCCCCTTCCACTCTTCAGTATATTCTTGGCTTCCGCATTCAGGGCACTTCTCTCCCTCATAGATGCTATTGCACTGCTTGCAGGCTTTTTGTTTTGTCATTTATTTTTTCTCTCTTTTTATTTTTCCTGACTTTTCAATCTTTTCTGTTTTTAATGGCTTTTTCTTTGAAAGTTTTATCCACTCAATTTTTCCAAGCCCCGGCTGTCTCATTGTCAGCCCAATCTTTGGGTCATCTCCTTTATAACTTATAGCAACTATCCTCGCCAAGCATAAATCTTCTTTCTTTAAGCTTTTCTTTCCAGACTTGCCGACAAGAGTTCCAGTCTTGCTAAAGCTTACATAATCTTCCATTGTCTGGCTTATGTGTATCATTCCCTGCATAACTCCAAGATCAATAAATGCCCCAAAACTGGTTATCTCTGCTATTTCTCCAAACACCAGCTCCTGCAATTCTGGCTTAAACACAATCAATCGGAATTTTGTATTATAATAAGCTGCGCCATCCCCATGTATAATTATACCCTCACCAATGCTCAAAACCTCCTCTACAGAAACCACAAAACCTACCTCTTTATTTACATAACCTTTGTAAGTTTCAAACAACTGCTGTTTCACCGCTTCAGCTGTCGCCAAACCAAACAATTTAGGCTCTACCCTTACATAATCATCTACCTCAATAGTGGAAAACATAAAAAAGGCACAAAACCAAGATTTTTAAAGCTTCCGCTTTAACTTTTCTAGTGCATTAAAGGATCTTGAACAATCATCTTTTGCCTTTAAAAACAAAGATTTTAAAAACTTAGGGCACCTAAGTCTCTTATGAAAATTATAAAGACTTATGATAAAACTGTGGGTAAAACCGAGTATTATAAATTTAGGGCACCTTTACCTAAAAAGGTAGCTGAGGATTCTGGTCTAATCAATAAAAAGTTAAAGATTACTACAAAAAACAGCAAGATAGTAATTGAAGAAGACAAATGCAATTAACAATTATTCTAAAGATAACTCTCGCTTTAATAATTCAAAAGTCGCAGTCATAGGGGATTTTTCTATACTATATCTTCCTCTTCTCATTTTTTTCAATATTTTTAATTTAACCAGTCTGCCAACATAGGGAGGAGATACCCCCGCATTACTTATTTCTGTACTTTGAACAATATTTTTATCCAGTCTAGCTATTTTTGCGAAAGAGATGACATCTTGGTCTGAAGCATCAGGTATTTCGTGATCTAACCAACTTTGACCTATACTTATAGCTGATTTAATACTATCTGTAACTCTGTCTTCAGAAATTGTTTTATTTTCTATGTAACATGCCGAAGCCAAACATTGAACTAAATAAGGATAACCCCCAGTAATTTTCTGAGCTTTTTCTATTGCTTTACTTTCCCAGGTTGTTTTCTCATTGGAAAGAGGTTTAGTTAAAACTTCTTTTGTTTCTTCTGAATTAAATCTTCCAATATTAAAATTAGCTCCAGAAAATATTCTCGCTACTGGTGAATATTTATCGACAAGTTTTTCTTCAAAATCAATGTATCCACTTATAACTAACAATATAGGGATTTTTGACGATTCCTCAACTATTGTTTTTAATTCGCCAATAGCTTCAAGAGATAACCAATCTGCATCGTCAAGAGCAATTAATATTAATCCAACATTACCCAAACTTTCAACATGATTTCTCCATTGGTGATATGGGCTTTTCTCTAAGGCTTCCTTATTCAATTCAACCCCCAAACTAAATGCGTCTAATGAGCTTACATTTTTAACAAAGCTACCTATCCTTTTGATTAGATTTTTTCTCTTCTCTATTTGTTGAATTAATTCCTCAGTAAGCAAACGATATAACTCTTGGTCGTTAGTAGTTCTAGCAAGTCTCCTACTTATGATAAGTATATCTGTTGGGTCATCATCTGAACCCGACATTTCATTTATTATTTTGTTTATTAGTGAAGTCTTTCCTACTCCTCTATGACCATAAATAAGAATTCCTCCCGATTTCTTATGTTCTTTTGCCATCTGAATCCTTTCTCTTAATTTAAAAAGAACATGTTCCCTCCCTCCAAAATATGCGGGTCTTGCAGGGGTTTGTGGATCGTATGGGTTAGGCATTTATTAATACCATTTATTAATTTTAATTAATGATATTAAAAGACGCTGATTTATAAATATATGTTAGGGCACCGAAAGGTTTAAAGACAATTTGACGCACCAATTCACGCTTTAACCAATTTCAACGCTCTTCTTATCCTTAATAAAAACAACAGGCACTTTGCCCCAAAGCTTATTTTTTATTCCCCTATCAAGTGTAGCTACCCCAACGCTATTTTTTATGGCAAACTCAATTATTGAATTATCTACATTTTTAACAAGCAATAATTCTATAATCTTTGCCTCCTGTCTGTGTAATAATTGCAAAGCCAGTTCTGCATCCTGCATCTCCTTGGCATTTCCAGCAGAAGCCAATTCTTTTAACTCGTAAAAAACCAAATCAGGAACAACCAACTCAATATCTAACCTATCAAACTCCGATTTTATATCAATCCCCTGCTTCACACATGACATTATGAAACTCGTATCTGCTAAAATTTTGCCCATTTATTATTTAATAAACAAATCTTTATATATCTAACTAACATACTAAAAAAATGGAAGAGCGTGATAATCTCCTTCACATTCTAAAAGAAGCCAAAATAGCTATGGAAAGAGAGGATACAATAGCACTAAAACAACTAAGCGACCAGACTATACACACAGTTACTATAACCCGCGACCCAGACAATATTATCATAGCAGTGATAGTCTACTCTTTAAGCAAGCTTATAGAAAGAAAGAACTACTCAAAATACAAAAACTGGAAGAACTTCTTCTCAGCAATAAAAAGAGATATAGCTCATCTAATAATCTCAATTGAGAAAAACGACGAGGCAGAATTTAAAAAACATATCCTTAACATAAGAAAAACTATAGATGCTGTTTCAGGCAATTTGCATTTTCACATAAAAAATGTCTTTGAAAAAGCAAGGATAAATAAGGCCTCTAGAATTTACGAACACGGATTAAGCCTTCAAAAAACCGCAGAACTTCTCGGCATTTCATCCTGGGAGCTGCTGAATTACGCCGGGCAAACAGGAATTAGTGAAATGGCGCTCGGCTTGACACTAAGCGAAAAAAATAGGATAAAAAATTTGATGGATTTTATAGCTCAAAAATGAAAGCCATAATATTTGACTCAAGCACACTTATCACCCTCGCTTTAAACGGGCTTCTGTCAATTATTGAAAGAATAAGCGAGATTACAGAGATAAAATTGATTATAACTCCTCAAGTAAAATATGAAAGCATCACCCGCCCAATAAACAATATTAAACAATATGAACTCAATGGCCTGCAAATACAAAATCTTCTTCTCAATGGCATAATAGAAATGCCTAATAAAATAGAGATTGATGAAACACTGCTCGAAAAAAGAACTGCCTCATTGTTAAAAGAGCTAAACGAAGCATTTTATACTGAAGAGGAAAAAATGCATTTGATACATGAAGGAGAAGCTTCTTGCCTTGCCTTAAGCATCATGCTGTCAGAAAAAAATATTGATAACATCTTGGCTGTTGATGAAAGAACAACCAGAATGATGGTGGAAAATCCGCTTAATCTGGCGAAACTTCTTGAAAAAAAACTTCATCAAAAAATTTGGTTTAATAACAAGATTGGATTTCTTAATAAAATAATGATTGTCCGCTCATCAGAGCTGATATATTTGGCTTACAAAAAAAATCTTCTCTCGCCAAACAGCATGCAAATGCTCGACGCCGCTCTCTACGCTGCAAAATTCAAAGGCTCGGCAATTTCAACAGAAGAAATAAAAGAAATTAAAAACTTGGCAAAAAAATAGGCGAGATTCAAATAATGGTATATATAAATGCTCTGGGTGGATCTTTGAATTTAGGGGTGTTTATGGGGCGATTCTGGGCTGTTTGTGCGGTTATGGATAACTGCATGATATAGGTCATATATTTGTGCAGTTATACAGATAGATAACTGCGTAAGAAAGGTCATCTAAACTACGCAGTTATCTATATTTTAGCCAAGGCGTTAGAATTAGCAGGGCGATATTTTTGAAGGTGATTAGGTATTTTTCGGACTAAGAAAGCTTAAAAATGGGCTAACCCCATAGCAAGCTGTGGAAAACGATTTGCTCTTGCAAATTGAAAAATATTTTACTCAAGAGCAAATCGTTTTGGAGTATTAAACCCCCATTTTGAAATAAAAAAATTGCCTAAAAATTTGCTATCCCTATGTCAAAGTGCTTTAAAATTGTGTGCACTTT
>CAYITH010000050.1:0-5639 GCA_964366295.1 Candidatus Woesearchaeota archaeon
TATCTATATATATTTTCAATAACATGGTTTGAAACTTCAATTCAATTTTTCTACTTCTTTCATTGTTTCTCCGCTTATCCCAACAGCCGGAGTTTGTTTCAGGTAATCTTCTGTTGAGAACTCTTTTCCACTTAAAACTAATTTGTGGTATTTGTCAAAATCAATCCAAGTATACCAAGCTTTATTACGGAGAAATTTTTTATGGGCTATTAATACTACCTGGCTTGGAATGTGTTCAGCAACAACTTCATAATCTTTAAGGTGTTTTGCTAGTTTTATCGCGAAATCCGCGACTTCTGCGTGAGAGGGCATACATTCTCTTTTTAAACGATAAGCTGAAGCGCCGATGTGCATATATGCTTTTACTTCTATGAAATCTGGCGAGGCTTTCAGCAAAAGAGCAGCATGTTTTTCTGGAGCAATCATGTTGAAACCTTTAATTGCTGTAAGGCGAATGCATTTTCTTTGTTTTTTTTCAGCGAAAAATGCAAGACTTTCTTCCTGCTTTTCCCAATAGTCAGGGAATAATGGGCGGTCAATAATTTTATACATTTCAGGAGTAGTAGAGTTAATGCTTAAGTATAGCTGGGTTACTGGGGCAAGAGCTTTTATAGCTTCTGGGTATTGTCCGTGCGTTACGAGAAAAGTGGATATTTTGTTTTTGTCAAAAATCTTTATCAGTTCGTTGATGCGCGGATAAATAATCGGCTCTCCTGTTAGAGATAAGGCTACATGGCGGATTGTTTTTGATAACTCATAGGATGCAAGGTTTGTTTTTTTGCTTCCTTTAAAACCGGTGAGGAGTTTGTGATGAGAGAGAATGCTTTGCGAAAATATATCTTCCGGAGTGTCAGAAAGCCAGCGCCATTCTTTTGCGACCGGCGCTTTTAAATCGCGCCAACAGTAGTCGCAGCGGTTTGCGCAAGAGATACTAGTTGTCATTTGCATGCACTGATTGCTTTGAATGCCATAGAATTTCAGCTTGTAGCAACCGCCTTGTCCGCGAATCATTTTTTTAGTCCATTCGCAGGTTTTTACAGCGCTGTGGCTTCCAACTATTTTATAATGCTGTTTTTCAAGGCGTTTTTTTAAGATTTCTGTGAGCATGAGATATAAAGCAGGAAAAAGAGGTTAAAAATATTTGGTGATTAAAAGTTTTGGTGATTTGGAAGAAATTATTTGGCATCTTCTTGAGAAGAACCAAAAGAGTAATAAGCCTTTTTCTATGACGGATAATGTTTTTTCAGATGGCATCTTTTTTTAATGGGGCAAGGTTATTTAAGATTTGCGGTGATATGGCATAACATTAAAATTCTATTTTCGCAAGGTTTTGAAGAGTATATCTTGAGCAGATATTGAAAAAAATAGGCAGGATTGTTTATAAAGAAGCGATAGCTAATTGCGGTAATTAGAATATCTATTTCGCAACTATCTATCTGTAAAATTCTAAAGATAATTGCTCCCATCAATAGAATTATACATATAAAAACCCAAAAAATACCTATTTTTATGAGAGTTTTCATAAAGACATTCGGGTGCCAAGCGAATATAGCTGATTCTGAAGCCATGGCGGGAATTTTGAAAGAGAGGAAGTTTAAACTGACTGACAGCGAAGAAGAGGCAGATGCAATAGTGGTTAATACTTGTTCTGTCAAGAACAAGACGCAGTCAAAGATATTGCATTACTTAAGAAAGTATTCTGGAAAAAAGAAACTCTTTATCGGCGGTTGTTTAATAAAGACGATTGATGTTCGGAAAGCTATTCCTTTTGTTGAAGCGGTTTTTGATACCAACAATATAACAAAAATAGCGGAAATTTTGGAAAATAAAAAAGATTATTTTTCTTCAGTTAAAGAAAACAGAATAGGGCTGCCTGTTGTCCGCTATCGCAACGAAATTGGGATAATAAATATTTCGCAGGGTTGTTTGAATAAATGCACTTTTTGCGCTACGAAACTTAGCCGAGGAAATCTTAAATCTTATCGCATAGGAGATATAAAGAGGGCTGTTGAGAATGCTGTAAGCGAGGGGTGCAAAATTATTTATCTGACCTCGCAGGATAATGGGTGTTATGGATTTGATATTGGAACAAATTTGCCTGAATTGCTTAAAGAGGTTGTGGCAGTTGAGGGAGATTTTAAATTTAGAGTTGGGATGATGAATCCGTGGCATTTGAGAAAGATACTGCAGGATTTGTTGAAAGTTTATGAATCTGATAAGATAATAAAGTTTTTGCATATTCCCGTGCAATCAGGAAGCGAGAGGGTTTTGAAAGAGATGTTTAGAAGCGGCAGTTTGAAAGAGTTTAGAAATGCAGTTTTAAAATTCAGGGAGAAATTTCCGCAAATAACAATTGCAACAGATATAATTTTAGGGTATCCGACTGAAACTGAAATGGATTTTGAGCAGACGCTTGAACTGATAAAAGAAACGAAACCGCAAGTTGTCAATATGTCTGCGTTTTCTTCAAGACAGGGAACACTTGCTTCAAAGCTAAAGCAATTGCCTTCTGAAATAGTTAAGCAAAGGACAAGAAGATTGAATGAATTATATTGGAAATATCGAGAACTGACAAAGATACAACATGATTAATCTGTTATTCATGTAGAAAGGATATCCAGAAGTTATAAGATTAGTCTGAGTCTTTAAGAGTATCGTTAAAAAATTCCTAATCATCACAAATATCAAAGAGCCTATTGGCTTCTAGGCCTGTAAGTGTGCTATTGTCATTGACATGAGATAGATCTTTATATCCCTGAGACGGTTGTTCTTCGTCCAGTATGGGTTTTCTTCCTTCTTCAACATAATCTTCGCGCCAGTCTCTTGAGTGCGGTTTTCCTGTGTGGTCATAGGGCCTTTTTGACATATTGTTAAATTGTAGAAAAAAGAGTTAATAAAGCTATTCAATTTACAAAAAACCTTCATTAAGCAATTTTTTCCAGCTTAGCCTTTTTAGCGCGACTAAGGTTTCACGGAATGTTAAAATCGGCTTTTCATATTTGCTATAGTCGTCAGTGGCTATGCGGGGGCAGGCAAGCTCGACAAAAGCTTCAATGTTATAAAAATTCATAAGCTTTTCCGGTGTGAATTCGCGCATTGTGATAAGCGAAACATTTTTGCCGAGTTTTTCAAGTTCTGCCTTTAAGCTGTTTGGAGTTCCGAATTTTTGGCCGGGCTTTAGCCCTATAATAATTCCAATATCTTTTGCTTTTTCAAAGCGCGAGAGCGCGATGGCGCGTTGTTTTATTAGTTTGTTTCTGAGAGCAGACATTTCTTCAATTTTGTTGTTATAAGTGTCGAGTAAGAAAACCGGCTTGTTTGGAATTGCCAAAGCGGCGCCGAGTCCGTGAAAGCGGTTGCCAATAGCTACAACTGCTTGGATATCTTTTTTTATAAGTTTTAAGCCACTATACTCGCAGCCGACTATGTGGCCTGGAGAAAAGGCAAAACCAATTGCTTTTGGAATAAGCGCTTGTTTTGAGTTTTTTTCATAAAATTCTTTCACTTTTTGAATTAGATGAAGGTGCTGGACAGAGCTGACAAGAGCGAGATTTTTGTATGGGCTTAATTCAGCAAGAGAGTTTTTTAACAATTGTGAGATGTCAAAATTGTCTTTTATTGGAATGTAGATTACAGGAAAATTAACCTTTTTGATAAATGGCAGATGGCCGAAGTGGATTAACAAATCCGCTTTGAGAGTTTTTGCTTCTTCCAGAGCCAAGTCGCAGCCGCCCCAATTGCTTTCGCCAGACAATATAATTTCTGCCTGCGTTTTTTTTGAGAGTTTTTCAGCAATTTCTGAAGCGAATTGCTTTATTCCTTCTGGAAACTGAAGCAGGACTTTTTTCGCCTTTCTTTTTTTTATTTCGCTCATTGCTTTTTCAATATCAAAATCAAACCTTTCAAATGCCATAGAAATATAAAATAAATAGGGTTTAAATAGGATACTAAATCGCAAGGCTTTAATATTGGCTAATCTCTACTAATTTATGGAAGATAAGTATTGGGATAGCAGAAGGCGGACTTGGATTTGCCCTTATGATAATAAAAGAATGTGCTACAGGTCTTTGCGCGTTGGTGAGGCGTTTGATTATACCTGCAAAACTTGTGATTTTAAGTATGGGGATTTTTCACATGGGAGTTTTGAGGGAGAGGCGGAGAAGTATCTTAAAAAGTCGAGGGACAGGATTCAGGAAAAACCAAAGCATATTCATCTAAAGAAAAGCGATTTTAGAAGAACAGCGAGGCAGTTATCTTGAAGGTTGGAAGAATAGGGGCGAGGGTAAGTTTTTAAATATCATTTATTAGAATATATTATGGAAAGAAGAGAATCTATATACCAATCTTTAATTTGGTTTTTATCTATTGTGGTAGCCTTTATTTTTGGAGGTACTGGGTTGGGTATACTTTATAATTCTAAAGGGGAATTAGTGGAGATAATAGGCGGATTTGTATTAATAGGGATTGCGATTGCAATTGTGGGCAAGCTTATAAAAGATGGAAGATGATAAATCTATCGAAGCCAGAGCTCTTGAGCTAGAATATCAATTTCACATACAAAAAGTCAATGCTTCTCTTGTTATGCTTACCGCAGGGATAATTTCATTTATGTCAAAATTCTTGAAGAAAACTCCATCCTTCAGGAGGGAGTTAGAATTTTGAGCATCCCAAAGTCCCAAACAAACCGCACCTTTTAAGACATCAAAAATGCTCTCTTAGAATTTGGCATTTTTGAATGTGCTCAAAAATATTATTTTTGACATGCGGTAAACGGAAGGACTTTGTGATTGGGACATTTATTTGGAATATTGAAAGATTATTATTTGGCATTGGCATATCTGTGATAATTATTATGATTTCTTTGATAATCTATATGAGTGCAAAAAACAAAATGAATCTGATGTTGTATGAATTGAGAAAACTAAAGATCAATTAAATATGGGCTTTCTGCAAATTTTTCTCAACCTGCGACCAGTTTATAACACTCCAGAATGCTGAAATATAATCTGCGCGTTTATTCATATATTTTAAGTAGTATGCGTGCTCCCAGAGGTCTATTCCTAAAATTGGAATTTTTTTCTGAGAAATTGGAGAGTCTTGATTTGATGTTGCGAGAATTTCAAGTTTTCCATTGTTTAAAATAAGCCAGCACCACCCGCTTCCGAATAGGCTTAATGCGGATGCGTTGAATTTTTCTTTGAAAGTGGCAAGACTGCCGAAATTTTTTTCTATTTCCGCGAGAATTTTTCCTTCGCATAGCATACCTTTTTTGAGCAGGGGCCAGAAGAAAGAGTGATTTAAATGGCCTCCAGCGTGATTTTTAACAGGCGTTTTTATTTCGTCTGGGATTATTTTTAAGTTGTCTGTCAAGAGTTCTTCAACTTTTAAGTTTTGAAGAGAAGGATATTTTTCAAGCGCAGAGTTTAATTTGTCAATATATGCCTGATGGTGCTTGGTGTAATGAATTTCCATTGTTTTCGCATCTATAAATGGCTCAAGAGAATCGAATGCATAGACTAATGGGGGAAGCGTGTGAAGTGTCATAAGATAAATGGGGAGTGGGAGTTTATAAGTGTTGCGAAGAGGGTTTTTTGAGGTCTGCTTTTTAGCCTAAGAGAAAGCTTTAAATACTATCAATT
>CAYITH010000051.1:0-5436 GCA_964366295.1 Candidatus Woesearchaeota archaeon
AGATAATTGCGATAATTAGAATATCTATTTCGCAACTATCTATCTCTATAATTGCAGAAAATTTTTATACTAAACAATGCAATTATAGATAATACAAGTTCATAAGAGACTCAAGTTCTATTTCCAGAGCTGAAACAGGAAACTCGATGCCAAAGTTATTTAAGATAACCGGCGAAATCTCACCGAGATTGCCTGAACTTTTCCCATTGATCATTATATCTGCCTGCCTGCCTCCAATATATTCGCTATGCTTGGATGCTTCAAGAGCTTGTGAAAAGTTAAGATTCGCTGATAAATAGTCCAGTATCTGTTTTATTATTGTAAAGTTTGATTCTGCACTGCACGAAGCAATGCACAACTTCAGTCTGTCATTGCCATTTTTGTCTATGATATTGCCGATTTCAAATATATCCTGAGGATAGCGTGAGGTTTTATTTTTCGAGAGAAATGATAACATAGATGATAAGAGCTCTGGACGCATATTAGTGTAAAGTTCTGAGATGGGATTGGCTATTTCTATTCCATTTTCCTGTTTGTTCATTTTTTTAAACAGCACTTCTTTGCTTGTTAAAGTCTGAGTGGCTATTTCCTGATAGCCGAGACCTATAATTAATTCTGCTATTTTTCGCGAGAGTGTTGATTTAATTGTTTCTGCACCGGTGGATATAATATTCGGCGGAGCATTCCTTAGGTTATTGTAGCCAAAAGAGATGGCTATATCTTCTATTATATCTCTCGTATCTAGAATGTCTTGGCGATATACAGGAATTTCAATGTTGAGAATATTCTTTTTGGAAATATAGTCAAAGACACAAATATTTGAACTGTTTTTGTGTCTTCTCCTATCTGTCAGAAATGCTGATAAGTCTGTGCATTTCTGAACACCTCGAAAATCCAAACTGGATTTTCTTAGTATCAAAGGCCCATGATTTGTTCGGTTTTCAATGTCCTTTGATATATATGCGTTATATCCTGATTTTTTCAAAAGTTTGATTATTTCATTTGAAGAAAGACTGGTTCCGATAACTGAGTTCACTTCTTCTATCGACAGCAAGCATTTGGAAGTGTTAAGACTTGGAAAAATACGATTGTTTATGTTAACACTTTCTATTTTCCCTCCACGGTCAGCGAGCGCTGTAACAATAGTGTTAAGTATTGGTAGAACAAACCTTTCATTATGTCCTGTAACTTCTATGAAAAGATTTTTCGTTTTTTCAGTAACTTTTCCGGAATAATTTGAGTTGATTATTGGAGGCATGCTTAGAACATTGTTTTTGCTGTCTATAAGGAAGGGATATTTATTCTCTTTTTCTAGCAGTGCGGAATATTTTATTCCCGTGGGATGTCTTATTATTATTTCTTTTCCAGTCATTTCTCTTTCCATGCTTATTGGAATAAATCTTATCTTCTCTGGAGATTCATCACTATATTTAATTGGCCAGGATATTTTGTCGAAGTCGTAGATACCGAGAGCAGCCTCTTTTCTTTTTCTTCCAAATATTTCACATAGTTTCTCTTGCAGTTGAATTAATTGTTTTATAGAGTCTTCGTTGAGTTTTAAGTTCCTAATTACTGCTGCTGCAATATAGGGGCGGAGATTGGATTTTGCGTTTATTCTGTATGCTGTTTTATGAATGTTATATTTTTGAAGCCCAGATATTATTCCTAAGCTTAATCTGCACTGTCTTGCTATACCTTCAATAGAGAGCAGATCTGGACGATTGACATCAGCCACTTCTATTTTTATTTGACCTTTTTCTAAATTTGAGAATTCTGATTTGGCACTGAGCAGGACTTTTTCAAGTTCGGCATCTGACAGACTTTTCCCAATTAATTTGAGCAGGTCTGAGCTTGAAGCTTCAATTGTCGGCATTTTTATTTCCTCTGTTTTATCATTATCTTTTCAAGATTATTTAATTTATCATTTATATTTTCCATATTAAGATTTATACCTCTTTTTAGATTGACTATATCATTTTTTATATTATTAAAACCGATTGCTGTTTTTTTATCTGTATTAAAAAATGCTTTCCATAGTAATATCTCGGAGCTTGCAATAAATAAGGTAATTGAGATTAGAGCGGATGTGTCTGTCGGAGAGCCTATTATTTTCCATACAGCAATCCCTACAACGAGAATAATTAAAATCCAAAATAGCACATTTTCAAATTTTGCCATTTTATCCTCTTATCAGCACATATATTCCCAGTGCTGTCAGTATTAGTACTATAATTAATATTATTATATCTGATAGTTTCATTTTTTATTTCCTCCGCGAAGGTATTCAAGATTTTGGCTGAATAATTCTCTTATGTCTGCGATGTTCAGTTTGAGCATTGCTAATCTGTCTATTCCAAGACCCCATGCTAAAACTCTTAGCTCCTCATCTTTTTTTTCTGTTAGCGGTTCTGCTACTTCTTTACGGAATATCCCGGCTCCCCCAATTTCTATCCACCCAAGTTTTTCGTGTTTTATGTCCAGTTCTATGCTTGGCTCTGTAAATGGAAAGTAGCTTGGTCGAAAGCGAATGTTTTCCTCTTTTGCACCAGCAATGTTTGTGGCAAAAATTTTCAGTGTGTTAAGAAGATTTGCCATGGAGAGATTTTTCCCAATTACAATGCCTTCTACCTGATTAAATTCTGATAGGTGCTTGGCGTCGGTAATATCCGGGCGATATACTCTGGCTATTGCAAAAAATTTTCCGTCTCTTGCAGTTGACAGAGTTTTGGCTGAGATTGCAGTGGCCTGTGGACGAAGTATTGCGTTTTTTGATTTTTCCAGATTCCACAAATATTTCCACTTTTTTTCATGAATTGTTCGAACAGCATCCACAATCTTTTTTTCAGGCAAAGCTATTTTAAGATTTTTTATTTGATAAGTATCGCTCCAATCTCTCGCTGCGTGGAATTGCGGCTGGAACAAGGCATCAAAATTCCAGAATTCTGAAACAATAGTATTCCCTGTCATTTCTTTAAATCCAAGCTCAACAAGTTTTCTTTTTATATCTTCAAGAAATGTATAGTATCTTTGCCTTCTTCCGCCATAAATTTCTGGAACCTGGCTTTTAATATCATAACGGCGAAATTTTTTTTCTGCGATTGAAGAAGATTTTATAATTTCAGGAGTAAGCTTTTCAACAAATCCGTTTTTTAGTCCTGCTTTTAGAACTCCTATTCCTTTTTCTGTCAGCTCTGCTTTTATAATATTTTTTTCTTCTGTGAGGATTATATTCTTTCTTTGCTTTAAGTTGTTGAAGGCCAATAGAAACTCATCTTTTAATTCTGAATAGGATATTGGCAGTTTTTCCAGCAGCAATTCTTCAAACATTTTTTTATCAGCTTCTTTGTCTGTGGCAGTAAGAATAAGATTTCCGTCTTTTATTGATAGGAGCGCCTTGCTTTTTAGAGCTCCTATTGAAACTTTCAGCTCTTCCGGAGACACAATGCCTATTTTTTGCATTTCCTGAAATGTTGCTTTCTTTTTCGTTTTAAGAAAATTGAGCAGTTTTCTTTCTGGAAGAAATGTTTTTGCATAGATTTTTCCATTTTCACCAAGCTGGATTATGTTCTCTTTTTTCTTTGATATTTTAATTAAAGATTTGTTCTCTAAATACTGGAGCGCGCGATATGCCGACACTTCGTCCAGAGCAGATTTTTTTGAGATGTCTGGAAGGGAGTTATTTTTTATATTAGGCAGAATAGCCCTTTCGTGCGGAGATAATGATTCTGTTATTTCTAGGATATCCATATTATATTTATATAAACTGGGTTAAAAAGGCTTTTGTTGCTCTATTTCTTCGATTGCTTTTTTAGCCATGTCAAGGAACTTGACAAAAACTACACACTTTAGTGTGTAGTTGTTCCTTGAGCATCCCAAAGTCCTCAAACAAACCGCACCCTTTAGGGTGCGGTAATACACGAGGACTTTGCGATATCAGTAGGCAGGCCTATTGTCAGGAGAAAAGAGAATAAGTCCTGTTTACTCTTTCCTTTTTTGTTTATTAAAACCAAGTTATTCTTCGATTTTTTATACATTTTTATATTTTGCATTATTCTTGCAAGATGCTCGGCTCTTGCTTTGTCTTTTTTTGAGAGTATTAGCGAGAAATCAATAGCTATAGAAACATTGTTTTTCTTTGCTATATCGCATAAAATATGGTTTAATCCAGAATCACGCTCTTTTAATTTGTCTTTGCCAAGGGTATTTTCAGGAGAGATAAGAATAGAAACTTTTTTGTTTTCAAGAATCTTTCTGTTAAATGAGATATTCTGTCCAATGACGGCTATTTTTTCTTTTTTAGAATAAGCCTTATCTATTTGACTGCGGGCTTCTTCGAGGTTTGAGGCGTTTATAGTTATCATTTTAGTGTTTATTTTTCTGGCTATTTGAGGATATACTCTTTTCTTCATAATTGGGAATTATCAATGTCCGGGACTATAGTAAAGGCGTATCCGTAGTCAATTATCAATGTCCTTTGCTATAACCCCTGTTTAGCTTTATAAGGTTTATCCTGCTATAATTGTTCCTACGAAGCTTTTTCCTTTGATGAGGCGCTCGAAGTTTTTGAGATTTTTTCCTAAGATATATGCTTTTATTTTATGTTCCCTTATTAATTCTGAGGCGTGCTGGTCAATCACAAAATGCTGTCCTGGTCGGTATTTAAGCTTGTTTGCCCGCTTTTCTAAGTCAAGCCATGTTGTTTTTGCGATGAAATGGGCATTTTTATTTGTGAGCGGATTTTTATCGTATAATCCTTGAACATTTGTAAGGTTTATAAAATCGGTTTCTAAAAAATGCGCGAGTTTTACAGCAGTGGCATCAGAAGTTTCTTTTTTTGCATAGCGGAGAGCTCCGCAGAACACCATATCGTTTTTTTCAAGCAGGTTTTTTACTTGCTCCATGTTATGAGGAATACCTTTTTCAGGGTCTTGATTGAAAAAGTAAGAAATAAAGCGGGCATTCAAGCGAGTTACTGCTATGCCTGCAAGACTTTTTATGTATTCGCTTTGATTTTGCAAGGCTGAAATATACTTGCGAGCTATGCTACCGCCACCGCAGACAATGACAAACTTGTGTTTATCAGTGTTTTTTAAAATAATATCTTTAAATTTTTTCAGGAAATCAGCATCAATATCCTCTGGGACTATAAGGCTTCCTCCAAGGCTTATTACAACAACTCTTTTTTGCATTTGTAGATAAAGAAAGTATTCCTTATAAACCTTCTTTACAAAATTGGGATATGTTTTTTATAAAGTTTCACTTTACTATATTATATAGAAATAAGATTAAAACTGTTAATATTGCTGTGACAAATATATATTTTGGCTTTTTTGTTATAAAGAAAATGCTTAAAAATTTGCTAACCCCACAGTAAGCTGTGAGGTATTCATCGCAAATTTTTTTGTCTTCGACAATCAGCATTTTCATTCTGTCAAA
>CAYITH010000052.1:0-5320 GCA_964366295.1 Candidatus Woesearchaeota archaeon
AAAATTTTCGGAAATGAAGCGAAGCGGAATGCACCGAATGGCGACCTCTGGAATTACAGATAACATCGCGATTAAGAGAAGTGGCAATCCCTCCAAAAATTTATCCTCTGGAGCAAAGCGACGAGCTGAGAAATTTTTGAGAGCTGGATTGACATTTGGGCTAATTTCTGGTTTTCACGAAGAAAATTTGCGAAGCAAAAAGAAATTACCTCTTAATCGCTGTTCCCAGACCGAGCAATTTATTGCGAGGCACGAGCAGGCTTACAAAAAGCCCTCGTGAGTTGAAATTTGCTCACGACCGATTTCGTCGCGTAGTTCTCGAAGAGAATTTCGTTAAACTTTTGTTAATTGATGTTTGCTAAAATATCCTTGCGTCTTGGTTGGGAGTTTAACGAAGTAAGAAATCACAAAGGTCGTGAGTTTATCGTCGGTACTTCCTGTTTTACTGACGACAAATTTCAATTTTTGGGAACATAACGGATATTAACCTTAATGGGATTAAATATCCGTTTAATACAGGTATAGTAACCTTTATATATAATATATTGGATTGTAAAATATGCTAAATTCAGGATTGCTTAAAAGACTGGAAGAGAACCTTCTTCTTAGAAATTATTCTAAAGAAACGATAAAGGGCTATCTAATTCAAGTTGGAAAGTATCTTGAATTTGCCGAAAATAAGGGTGTTAACCCTGAAAGTGCAAAGAGTTTTGTTCTTTTGCAATTAAAGAAAAAAGAGCCTTCTTCTGTAGGGCATCTTGTTTTTGCCTTAAAATATTTTTTTCAGGAAATCATAAAGGAGAGACTATATATCTCGAACCAAAAAAGAAACAAAAAAATTCCCGAGATTCTTACTCAAGAGGAGATTAGGCGGATGATTAATTCGCTGACTAACATAAAACATAAACTTATCCTAAAACTGCTCTATGGATGTGGATTAAGGGTCTCTGAAATTGTAAATCTACAAAAAGAGAACCTAAACTTTAATGAGGGTTTAATACATATCTTACTTGCTAAAGGAAAGAAAGACCGGTTTGTTAAGATTCCCGCATCTATTCTTGAAGAGCTTAGATCCTATACAAGTTTGCTAAATGAGAAAACACTATTTCCATCAAATCGGGGAGGAAAACTGACTAAAAAAACAATCGGAAAAATTGTTGAGAATGCCTCGAAAAAAGCAGGAATAACAAAAAAAGTTTATCCGCATCTTTTAAGGCATAGTTTTGCTACGCATTTGCTTGAGCAAGGAACTGATTTAAGGGTTATACAGAAACTGCTTGGGCACTCTGATATAAAAACTACTCAGATTTATACACAAATCTCGCAGGCAAATATAAAGAATGTTAGAAGCCCATTAGACAGCTTAGAATATCAAGATACTACACAAGATACTGCGGACAAATAAATTTAAATACGCTCTTTAGCTTTTAAGAAAGATGCTGGAAAAAATAATTGGGGCGAAGAGCGGCGAGCGAAAGCCGTGGGAGCTTTTTTTTATCGGATTGCTTTATGCCGGGCTGTCTTTTTTTCTTGTGAGATGGATTTTTGGGGCTGATGCTGTTTTGTCCAAGTATTCTGGAGTGCTGATGGTGACGTTTACAGTAATGTTTTCTCTGCCATTTGTTTACTCAGTATTGAGATTTGAAGAATACAAGGATACTAAAATTCAAAGTAGCTTTCGACTTTTAAGCGAGCATAAGAGAGCAATAATGGCGTTTATGTGGCTTTTCTTGGGTTTTGTGGTTGCATATGCCTTATTGTATATAATATTTTCATCTGCAGGCACTTTTTCAGCGCAAGTTGAAACCTTCTGCCTTATTAACAGGCCTACCGACCATATTGCGTGCGCTGAACAATATGGGATAAAAAGCAAGCCAAAAACTACGGCCTCTGTAACTGGCACTGAAAGACTTTTTCTTATAATCACTAATAATCTGTATGTTCTGATATTTACACTGATTTTTTCATTGATATTTGGAGCAGGCGCGATTTTTATTCTTGCGTGGAATGCGAGCGTGATAGCTGCAGCAATTGGGATTTTTACAAAAATGGAGCTTTCGGCTTTGCCTCTTGGCCTTGCAAGATATATGATACATGGACTGCCCGAGATTGCTGCTTATTTTGTGGCAGCATTAGCAGGCGGAATAATCAGTGTAGCTGTTGTTAATCACGACACGCAAAGTGAGAGATTCTGGAATATAATAAAAGATTCTTTAAATCTTTTGGGCGTGGCAATGATAATTTTAATAATCGCAGGGATAATCGAGGTTTATGTAACACCCGTATTATTTTAAGGAGAAAAATGACAAAATTTATCTGCAGAAACTGCAACTATAGATTTGAAACAGAAGGCGCAAGAAGCGTATGCCCTTATTGCAGCACGGGCGGCTTTGAAAAAGAGAAGACTGCTGATGAGCTGATTAATGAAGTGGCAAGTGTAACTTAAATCTTCTTAGGAGCAAAATGGAAGAATCAAATGAAAAGAATACAGAGAATGAGATTAGTGAGAGACAGAGAAAGATTGCACATTTTTTTAAAAATAAAATCTCATTGATAGTTTATGCAGCTTTATTCCTTCTTTTATGGATAAATCTCCAAATAAGGACTATGCCGATGAGACTCTTATCCGCTACTGGAAAGCCGGGATTGTGGGATATTGCAAGAGATACTTGGACACTTGGACCTGATTTGGACCCATTTCTTTTTTTAAGATATGCAAAAGAAATAATTGAAACAGGAGCTATTTCTGTGGTTGATTTTATGAGGTATATGCCGTTAGGGTATAGGACCGCTGAAGAGACTCAATTGCTCCCGTATATGATTGCTTACCTGCATAAGTTTATCAACATTTTTAGCTCAGCAAGCATAGAGTATTCTGCAGTCATATTTCCTGTTGTGGCTTCGGTATTTATGGTGATTGGATTTTTCCTTCTTGTCAGAAGAATTTTCCAGCAAAAAGGAGAAAAAACAGCAAATGCCATCGCATTGGTTGGGACAGCTCTGCTGATAGTTTTACCCTCTTTGTTGACAAGAACAATAGCAGGAATTCCTGAAAAAGAATCTGCTGGATTCGGGCTTATGTTTTTCGCACTTTACTTTTTCTTATGCTCTTGGAATGCTAAAAGCATAAGGAATGCAATAATTTTAGCGGTTGTTGCTGGAGCATCTACAGGGGCAATGGGGCTTGTGTGGGGAGGAGTAACTTTTGTTTATGCGTCTATGGTTATAGCAGGACTTGTGGCTTTTATATTTGAAAAAGTTGGAATAAAGGAGCTGTCAAGCTATGGGATCTGGATATTTAGTTCGATGATATTCTGGATACCATTTACTGAAAGAGTGAGTATGGGCGATTTTCTTACTTCTGCTACAACTGGCGGAACAATAATTGTTTTCTTTTTTATGCTGACTTATTATTTAATTTCTGAAACAAGGCTGAAGAATATCAGCATATTGAATAATGAAAAAATTAGAAGACTGCCTAAGACACTTACAGCGATAGCCATATCGGCGGCGGCTCTAGTAATTTTGGCAAGTATTTTTCTTGGGCCAAGAGTTATACCTCGAATGGCAGAAAGCGTTGTGGAAGATTTGCTGAGACCTTATGAGGACAGGTTAGCATTTACGGTAGCGGAAAACAAACAACCATTTTTTACTGACTGGAAGGAAAGTATGGGGCCTGTTTTTAAAAGTATACCTCTGCTCTTCTGGCTATTTTTTGCAGGGAGCATTTTGCTTCTTTATGAGCTTGTTAAATCTCTGGAAAAGAAAGAGACTATTCTGATTATGGTTGCATATATGTATTTTCTCATAGCCCTAATATTCAGCAGGAGCTCACCATCAGGAATATTTAATGGTGAGAATAATATCAGTTTATTATTTTATATTTCAGGATATGCAGTTTTGGCACTAGCGTTTGGATATCTATTTTACAAAAGGCATAAAAATAATAATTTTGAAGTTTTTAGGTCATTTAATTTTAATTATATTTTAGTTTTCGGCCTGGCATTTATAGGTATTATAGCAGGAAGAAGTGCTATACGATTAGTTATGATACTTACTGCGGTAGCAACAATTGCAGTAGCATATCTTGCGGTTGAATCAATAAGAAAAGCGAGGAATACAAAGGAGGATACTGCGAAGGTATTTGCGATAGTTGTTGCGGCGATAGTTGTTATTTCAACAATATACACTTTTTATGTTTATTATGAAGTAAGCAAAGCAAGTGCTGGGGCTTATATACCTTCAGCGTATACATGGCAGTGGCAGAATGCAATGCAATGGGTTAGAAACAGCACTCCTGAAAATGCAATATTTACGCACTGGTGGGATTATGGGTATTGGATACAAAGCATGGGGGAAAGAGCTACAGTGTTAGATGGCGGAAATGCAATATCTTATTGGAATCATTTAATGGGGCGGCACGTTCTTACAGGAACAGAAGAGAATAAAGCATTGGAGTTTATGTATGCCCATAATGTTTCGTATCTGCTGATTGATTCTACAGATATCGGAAAATACCCTGCATATGCCATGATAGGAAGCGATGAGAATTATGACAGGCAAAGCTTTATTCCGACATTAATTCAAGATGGTAAATCAACGCAAGAAACAAAAAATGAAACGATATTTGTTTATCGCACTGGCATAGGGCTTGATGAAGACCTGATAATAAAAGAAAACGGACAGGAGGTGTTTTTGCCTGCTGGACAGGCAGTAATAGGCGCAGTTTTATTGCATATTAAAAATTCGACAGAAGTCAGCAAGGCGGAGGCAATAGCAGTCTATCAAGGAAAACAATACTCTTTAAAACTGAAGTATGTTTATTTTAATGACAAACTGATTAAATTTGAAGATGGAATAGAATCAGGAGTGTTTGTATTTCCGTTGTTGACACTGCAGGGCAATGGAGTCCAGATAAATAATGTTGGGGCAATGCTTTATTTAAGCAAGAGAACTGTGAATTCTGGAGTGGCAAGATACTACTTGTTTGGGCAGGAAAGCGAAAATATAAAACTTGCCCACAGCGAGGATGCTTTTGTGGTTAAACAATTGAAGGTCCAGGGGGCAGATATAAATGATTTTGTATTTTTGAATGGGCAAGGTTTCCTTGGACCGATAAAAATATGGAAGGTTAGCTATCCGAGCAACATTGCAACAAATCCTGAATATTTAAAGAAAGAATTCCCAAGCGAGGCGATAAGAGTTGCGAGGAAGTAAAAATCGTGTTGGTCTTGAAAAAGTTCAAACACACTTTTTCAGAGCCTCTGTTCTATCCCGAAACTATTTCATAAGGATAGTATAATTGTCCCTATGAAACTAA
>CAYITH010000053.1:0-5319 GCA_964366295.1 Candidatus Woesearchaeota archaeon
CTGCATTTCTTTCTTCCGGCGTTTTATCGCTTATTGGCGCAATTATGTTGTGGAAGTTAGTGGTCATTTTATCTCCTCTGATTTTTGTGCTTGATAATAATCTCTAACAAACTCTAAAAAACTTGGAAGCCAGTTTATGCTTAATCCTGTTGATTGCGCAAGATTCTCAAATGGATTAAATGTTTCATAGCTTATTTTTTTATTTTTAGCTATTTTAGCTAATCCTTCATTTGTTTCCTTCAGTCTTGCGTGGACGCTTCCATTTTCCGGAAATACTACTTCGCTTCCGTCTGGCTTTCTTATTCTGCAAAAATTAGTAGAAACTGCGCTTTCTCTTTCGGCTAATAAAATACTTTCCTCTAAATAATGTTTTATAGGTGCAACTGCCTTTCTCAGCTCAAAAACTGCCTTGTTCATTTGTTCTTGGTCTTCTCCAGAAAAATCTGAGATGGTCAGAAGTGAATTGAGGGCGCCATGATAAGTAGTAAATTTGTAAGATTCCAACATCAAATCAAATGGGTCTACGACTACTTCTGACCCATGCTTCAACTCAATTAAATATGCCATGCTTGTAGCAAAACGTTTTACTGCTTCTATTGTTCCTGTAGGGCTGTGCTTTACCAATGAACAAAGGTCTTTATTTGGAAAATCGCATGAGGCGCAGTTTGAAGGCCATATTTTCTTTTTTCTCTTGTCTGCGTCTTTTTCGCAATACTCCAAACCTGAACTTATAAAACGAGAATAAGCGGCAAATAATGGATTAAATGAGCGCGTTCTCTGGCTTATTTCGCGGTAAGCTTCGAGTATTTGCGGCGACAAGTCACGAAGAGGGGCGAGCTTTAGCTTGCCTGTTTGTTTTGCCATTTCAAATTTATTCCTATCAGCCTCTGTAGGAGCAAAAAAGTCATGATCCAGTGTAACTCCAAAACGGTTTAACAACGCCTTGTTTATTTCAGAAGTGCCTGCAAAATCTCCGTTAATTCTGTCAAGATTACAGGCAGACATTAAAAGGTGATATTCTTCTTCACCAAGACTAATGCCTTGATGCCTTCCCTCCCCTATCATAAAATATTCTACTTGTTTTTGCGAAATGCATAAATTGAGCTCGTCAAGAGTTGTGCATAAAGCCCGAATACGCTTTTCATTTTGAACCCTTGCTTTAGACAAAAGTCCTTGGCCCTCTCCGATTTCTTCTTGATTTATATCCATAAAATAAGCATCTGCTGTAAACTCGTTTCTTCCATATAATAGATTGCCTCTCCCATTTGGGCAAGTTTCAGTATCTCCATTAAAATAGCCCCTTAGAATATCCATCATCATTTGAGATTTTCCACCCCTCGTATATCCAATGTTTAAGAAGTTAATTCCGCCAAGAACACATGCTTTGGGAATATCTGAAAATGGAACCTCGATAATTTTATCTTCTCCCCTAACTTTTGCTGGAAGGCTCAAGGCAGTATGAGTGTTTATATAATTAGGAAAAGCAAGCTCCTCGTAGCTTAATTTTTGAGAGACTTTAGCTTCCAATGCCATCTTCTTCTGCCTCCCTGATGATTTTTATATTTAATTCTACTATTGTTTTTGGCTTTAGCTCGGACTTAAGAAAAGATGGAATAACAATTACGCTTTGGTGTCCATGCTTTGCAATCTTTTTCGTCAGTGTATAGTTTTTTGCCATTTTTTATACCTATTTTATACATAATTTATTACTTTTTAGTGATATTTTGAGTATTTAAATCTTATGAATTATAGTCCTTTTATAATAGTTACTATAAAATATAAACTATGGATAAAGAAAATGCTTAAAAATTTGCTAACCCCTCAGTAAGTTATGGAAAACGATTTGCTCTTGAGTAGAATAGTTTTCAATTTGCAAGAGCAAATTGTTTTGGAGTATTTATCGTAAATTTTTTTGTCTTCGACAACCAGCATTTTCAGTCTTTCAAATAAGTTTATAAAAGTTTAAATACGCCTAAGCAGGTAGCTTTGAGATGGCAAGAAAAGAGATAAAGGAATCTAAAAAGATAAAAAGCATATTATTTATAGCCCCGGCGACAGAGCTTGGCGGAGCTTATGGAACTTATCCTCCTAATGGGCTGTTGAGTGTGGCAGGATATTTAAGAAGCAAGGGTGTGAAAGTCGGAGTGATAGATTATTCTGGAGAGGCAATTGACAGAGGAAGGGTTGAGAAAGACATAGGTGAATCTTCTCCGGATATTGTTGCCTTGAGTGTGCTGACAGGGCCGGGTTTATACCGGGCTTTGCTTATCAGCAATATAGCGAAAGGACTTGGCAAGATAGTTGTGTGGGGAGGACCTCATGTAACAGTTTTGCCTCATTTAACATTGCAGTATAAAGCAGTGGATTATCTTGTGCTTGGAGAGGGAGAGTATGCAATAGAAGAGTTGATAGATTATCTTAATAGAAAAATAAAAAAAGTGCCTAATGGCATTGGCTACAAGGAGAAAGGAAGAATAATTGTAAGTCAGCCACAGACAAGATTTATTGACTTGGAGACAAAACCGCTGCCGGCATGGGATTTGCTTCGCAATATTGACAAGTATTTTCCTTTTAAAAAGCACAATATAGTTTTTATGGAGTCTCACAGAGGCTGCCCTTATAGGTGCGCGTTTTGCCATCATTCAAATAATGCGGTTAAAGAATATGGCGGGCTTTATAGAAGTTTGTCAGCAAAGAGAGTGATAGAAGAGTTTAATTTTGTCAAAAGCCTGACAAAAAAGCACATTGACAGAATGGATATTGCTGGAGAGCTGAATATATATAGCGATGAACAGGCAAGAAAGTTTTCAAGAGATATGTTAAATCTCACAAACGGCAGGGTAAAGTGGTGGGGTGTAACAAGGCTTCATATTCTCAAGCCAGAAACAGTTGAGTTGATGGCTAGAGCAGGATGCGAAAGTATGATGCTTGGAGTGGAAAGCGGAAGTGAGAGGATACAGAGGATAAATGGAAAGCCGGTGGATATTGAGCATGCTATAAAACTAACAGGCGCTATGAGGAAAAATGGAATTCTTGTTACAAACACATATATGATGGGGCATCCTGATGAGACTGAAGAAGAATTAAAACTAACACTGAAATATATGAGAAAAATTCCATCTGACCAAAATTTATTGCAGATTTACAGGCCTTTTCCAGGCACGCCTTATTGGCAGTTTTCTGTAAATGAAGATAAAGTAAAAGAGCCGAAAACTTTCAAAGATTTTGTAACATTTGGAGTGCTGACCTATCACGCGAATATAACAAAAATGTCCTCTGAATTGCTGGTCAGAACTTTTTACAAGGCAAATTTATATGAGGGGATGAGGTTTCTTTACAATTTAGAGAGGCATTATTTAAGAAATGGAATGTATGAGCAATTTTTACACACGCTAATGAATAACAGATTCACATTTAAAATGCAGGAGTTTTTAATGGCAAACAAGGTGATGAAAGACGGAGGAGAGGATATTGAGGCAATAGAAAAAATGTCTGAGGATATTGACTCTGCGGACATTGAAAAAAGCAAGATAGAGCGTGTTTTGAAGATAAATCAGACATTATATGACTCACTGACTAAGACAAAGATTGAACCGAGCATTAAAGTGGGAAAATTTAATGCATGAATGTATGTAGGATATATTAATAAACCTGCTTGGATTATTATGAGGAGAATGAAACAAGTAATCGCAATATTGTTAAAAAGAGAAAAAAATATAGAGCAAATTAGAAAAATTTATGTTCCTAATTATAGAAAATTTAAACCGCATATTACGATAGTTTATCCATTTGAATTTAGAAGCCAAAAAGAATTATACAGACATATTGAAACTTCAATAAGTAAGATTAAGCCATTTAGACTATCTTTGTGCGGCTTGAAGAAATCGGCAAAAGAATATTATCTCTATCTCCTTGTTAGTCTGGGCAAAAATGAATTAATTAAATTATATAAAAATCTTAATAGCGGAATATTAAAATATTTTAAAAATAAATATATGCCGAAGTATATCCCACATTTATCTTTAGGTGTTTTCAAAACAAATGATGAAATAAAAAATGCTATTCGAGAAATTAAAAAAGAAAATATCTGTTTTAAAACTAAGATAGATTCAATACAGCTTTTGACATTTGATAAATCACACTCACTTAAGCGTATAGAAAATTTTAAATTACAATAGAAGAATATTATAAAAATTTAGATGAACCATCTTCCTATATTCAGAGACTAAACCTTCTTCAGCATACCTCTAATTATTCCTAATCCATAAGATAAGTGAATTGTTAAAAATATTATCGGTAAGACAAACAAAGAGATAAAGGATTTTTCTTTCACTGCTGAATAAAGAGAAGCGTAAAAGCTCAATAGAGCATATAGGATTAGAGGAAGATAATAAATTCTGCTAACTGAAAAGAAACTTCCTACTGCCAGAAATAAAAGGTATAATAAAAATAAGCTTGGAACTAAAAAATAGGGGCGTTTTAGTGTCTCGGAAAATGGCTCTTTTGCCGGCCTTGTAAGGCCGTAGCTGTAAATCTGCTTGGCGAGAGCTTTTAGAGTTGGGCGCCTTCGGTGATAAACACAGATATCTGGCGAGTAAGCTACTTTTAAATCCTGCTTTTTTGCTTGGCTGATAAAATCCGGGTCTTCGCCTGGCCACAAAAGGGGATTAAACCCAATTTTATTAAAAACCCGCCTTTTGCAAGCCATATTGGCAGATGTTAAGTCTGTTTCTTGGGCGTTTAAGTTTAGAACGGATTTTTTATACCTTGTTGCTACATTAAATGAGCCGAATTTTGAAGTTAAAGCAAAACCTGAGATTTTTGCGAAACCTTTTTCGTCTTTTGGAGTAAGCTGCGGACCTCCGACAATGTCTATTTCTGAATGAAATTTAAAGAAGGATTCTACATTGGATAGGTAATCTTTATCAATAACAGCATCATCATCTATAAAAACGATAATGTTGCCTTTTGCTTCTTTTGCTCCAGCATTTCTATTGTCACTGGGATTGGTTCCTTTTTTAACAATTATTTCGTATCTTGAGCCTGGATAGTTAAGAGCTTTTATATATTGAACTACTTCTGCGTCTCGGTAAGGCGCTACTGCAATGACAAATGAAAATTGGGGTTTTTTCATGAATAAAAAGAGGAGCAAAACCTTTTAAATATAGTGATTTTTCAGCCTAAATTTTTTGGCCGACTTCGTCGGCTATGCAGACTACCCGACCACCACCGTCAGAATCCACCAAATTCCCGTAGTCGGAGTCCGCGTTGAGGAACCTGCTGAGGTAAAACCCAGAAACGCCGGAGTCGCGAGTATAG
>CAYITH010000054.1:0-5111 GCA_964366295.1 Candidatus Woesearchaeota archaeon
CAATCAACTTTACTTGATTAAATCAATTCGCCAAATCCTATCAATCGCCAGTGGTTATTGTAGTTTCTTGCTATGCCTACATTCTCGCCCTTAAAATTGACTATTGGAATCCTCAATGCAATCTCTACTTCATTTCCTTTAATTTTTATCGCTGTTCCAATCGTAATTGTGGTGTTGATGCTTAGAAGCAATAATTCCGATGGCTTTATATTTTCAACTTTTTTTGTTTCTTCAGTCCCTATTACATTCTCAAACAATTTAAAAGAGATCTTAGCTTTATTTGTTATTTCAGGAAGATTATTTTTTAAGCCTGCGACACATCCGGATAATATATCTGCCTTTGTTAAGATAGGGTCAAGAGAGGTCTCAATGGCCAGGCTTCCGCCGGGGGTTGCCTCGCTTATAGAATTGTTCCCTCTTTGCAAGCCGATTATTTTAGCTGTTAGGGTTTCATAAATTATCTGGTTTTCTTTCTTTGCAGTTATTCCGGGCTTTATTTCTATTTCATCGCCAATTTTCAGCTGTCCTGATTTTAGAGCTCCGCCTAAAACTCCGCCTCTTAAGCTTGATAATGGCGCGCCTGGCCGGTTTATGTCAAAGCTTCTCGCTATAATAAAAACAGGATTGTCAGTCGTATTTCTTTCAGGAATCTTAATTTCGCATATTTCTTTCAGAATTTTATCAATGTTAATTTCTTGCTGAGCAGAGCAGGGAATTATTGGGGAATTTTCTGCGATAGTCCCGCGAACAAGCTCCTTTATTTTTTCATAGTTTCTTTTGGCTTCTTCTTTTGTTACAAGGTCAATTTTGTTTTGCGCAATAATAATATTTTTTATTTTTTTAGCTTCGAGAGCTGTGAGGTGCTCGCGGGTTTGCGGTTGGATGCCGTCTTTTGCTGAGATTACGAGGATTGCGGCGTCTATCATAGCAGCTCCAGACAGCATTGTGGCCATCAGCATTTCGTGGCCTGGCGCATCAACAAAAGTGATATATCTTTTTGGCTGTCCAGAGTGTATATTATATATTCCATTATTATCATAAATAACCGCGTCAGCATAGCCAAGCTTGATTGTTATTCCGCGCTTCAGCTCTTCTGAATGGGTGTCTGTCCATTTTCCGCTTAATTTGTAAAGAAGCGTGGTTTTACCGTGGTCTATATGCCCTACTATTCCGACATTAATTATTTGGAGTTTGCTTATTTCTTCATCGGTTATTTTCATATTCTCAAGAAAATGAAGGTGTTTTAAAAGGTTTGCCTTGCAAACCTTTGAGGATTAAAGATGGCGGTTATTCCCAAGACTTATATACCTTTAAAATTGCTTTTTTAATATGGGAGAAATAATACAAAAAAACTTAGAATTAATGGTTAAAGATGACTTTTCTGATGGAAGTTTCAAAGAGTGTATTTGCAGTGAAAGCTTAGGTGGAAATGCTGGTTCTGTGACAATAGGCGGAAAAGAATATTCGTGCGGAGGAGCAAATTTTGTTTACGATACAGGGAGCGGTCAAATTCTGTATTTTGGAAATAGCCAAAACTTTCCAGAGAAGATTAAGGAAAAGATAGCTACAGGTAAAGCGAAGCATTCTACTTTTAGGGTGGCGGTTAAATTTGGAGAGGACATTTCTGAAATTAGATTTAGAATAGTGGAACACTATTTTAATGGGAAGTCTAATAATCCTGCTGTCAGGACGATTTTAGAAAGTGTTAATAAATATAATACTGAGTATGGTTTTGACTAAAATTGGGCATATAAGGGCTTGATGCTTAATACAGCTGGTTTTTCTTTCTTTTGTTCTGTCGGCTTTGAGTTTTGTTTTTTAAATAGGTTATCTTCAAATTCTTTATCAACTGGCAAGGGCAGTTTTGGAACTTTTTTTAGATATTCTTCAATGGTTTCTTTTGGAATTACATACTCCAATTGCGTTGCTTTTGGTCTGTTTTTATATTCTGGAGAGTAATTTTCTCTGCGTTCTGCTGAGCCGACACAACCATAACAAAATACAAGTGTTGTTAATAATATTTCTTCTTTTTTCATCTTAAATTTTTTGTTTGTTTAGTTAAAAATTTAATGAGGCAAAAATCGTTAGATTTTTTCATTTTTTTTCTGCGGCGTTTTCTGTTTTATTTTCTGGGAGTTTTTGTTCTGGGTTTTCTATTGCAAGAGTTGCAGAGGTAAGAGCATTCGTTTTCTTTTCTTTTGGCTGGCACTGAGTTGGAAAAATCTCTTCAAGCCTTTTTTCTCCTTGTTTAAGCACTTTTAAATTTATTTGAGCTGTGTCTTTTGAAGAAGTATTTCCGCGCAAGGTTTTTTTCAGCCTCATTCCTTGGCGTGAGTCATTCATTCCTTCACCCTTTGTCATAAGAACCCTTTTTCTGCCTTCGCTTTCTATATTTTTCATGCTCGGAAATCCAGAAGAATCGGAAATTCCGGTTATTTCCAGTTCATAGCCTGCTAGTTCTGGAGAGAACTCGTTCCCGCTTATTTTTTCGCCTATCTTTTTTCCTTCTAACACTTCTGCTTCTAAGTGAAATGTCTTTCCTGTTTGTGAGATATTGAATTTGATTGGCATTTTAATAGGTTGAGATAAGTAACAGCAACAGCCCTATAATTATCTCTATTAATCCCAGTTTCTTTGATTTTGCTTGATTTTTAAACATTGCTATCAGCGCTTGTCTGGAGCTTTTTGGTATAAAATAGATGAATAGCCCTTCGAGCAGTAAAACAAGGCTTAGTGTTATGAGGATGAGGTTTAGTACAGTCATTTATTCTACTTGGAGAAAGGGTTTTTAAGACTTGTGATATATATGTTAATCTAGTATTTTGCATTGCAATTATGCTTTTATATGCGGTTTTGTATGCGTTTTAATGTGGCTTAATCACTTTGTGGAATTTGAAAGGAAGCAAAAAAGAGAAAACCGGCTTATTTTGGGATTTTACAATACTGACGGAAAGGCAGTGAAAGTTTTTTTAAGGAAAAATGTTAATATTCCTACAGGGTTTATGCATAAGGATAGCGGACAGCTTGAAAAAATGATTGGAAAAATAGAGGCAGATGAGCACCTTGCAGTTTTTTCGAGAGAGATAAGATGCGCGAGCAATGCTTCTGGAGTGGACTATACTGCTCTGGCAAAAGTTAAGACTGGCATAAGAGACTACCATATTTTAGGCATTGAGATGCCCCATAATCCTGTTTTAGAGAAAAAACTGCCGAGAACTTTTCAAACAGGAAATTATGACTTGTTCAACAGGCTTAGCGGATTTTTTCCTGAAAGGAGGGCTTTTTTTGATGTGGAATTGGAAAAAGTTTTTTTCATCATTTCAGATTATCAGGATGGGAAAAAGGCAGATATAAAAGAAGTTGAGAGAGTGTTAAAAAAATTTGACAGCAGAAATTCGGTTGTTGTTGATGAAAAAAGCAAGGTTTGTGAAATTGAGTTTGCTTCTGTGAATGGGATTACTTTTACAGATGAGTTTCCTTCTGCCGAAGAGTTGAGAGGATTCTCTCAAGTTTATCTTGACATAGAAAAGCCTTTGTGGAAACATCCTGATGAGAAGGATAAGCTGGACTTGCTGGGGAAGAAAGAGGGGGAGCTTGCCAGAATGAAAAGGATTAAGGAGCGCAAGAGGGGAGAAAATTATTCTGGTGAGTTGTTTAATCTTGAGCTGGAAGTGGCGGAATTGCAGGATGAGCTGATGCTGAAGGTTAAAGGGCTTGATGATATTTCACTTTATGAGCAGAGGTTTGATTCTGCTATTTCCTGGATTGTCAGTGTGTGGAAAAATCCCTGCAATACTGTTGAGAAAGAGATAAGAGAGCTGTGGGTTTTGGATGCCCGCAGGGAGTTTAATCGCAGAAAATTCGAGGGTTATAATGTGAAGAGGTTTAATAGCGAGAAGGAGTTAGTAATGGGTTTTCTTTCAGCTATGAAATCGAGAAAACCGCTTCTTGCTTTTGGGCATAATGAAGTTTATGATTTTACTCAATTGAGATTTGCAGCAAATGAGTATGGCGAGAGTTTTGATCCTGTTTTAATGGATGTTGAACCGAGGAGAGATTATGTCCGGGAGTTTTTGCAGAGATTGAGAGAGGATATGATATATATTGATACGCTTTCACTTGCAAAAACAATGGCTCCGTTTCTTGGGCAGAGGAGTTTCGGAACAAGCTTTAAGCTTGAGCCTGCTTCAAGGCATTTTGGGATTGAATTTGAAAAATCGCAGAGGCACGAAGATTTAAGGTGGCTTGAGATAGATAGAGTCTGGAATGATTTTTCTGAAATGAGAAAATGGGCTGGAGAGACGCTGGCGCATTACACAGTTTCTGATATTAAGCCAGTTGAAGAGCTAATTGAGAGAACAAGATTTATTGAAATGTTGTGCGAGATAAAGAAAGCAATGCCTTATGCCACGATGACTGAAATTGGGTTTTCTCCTCGTTCTGCAAGAAGAATTCATACTGCAAGGCATTTTTTTAGAAGCGGCAATCTGCCTTATTTTGGGTATAACACTAAAGAAAGAGAAGATGAACTGCAAATATTCAAAAAAAGATTTCCACAGCTTAAAAAAGATATGTTAAAGTGGGCAGGAGTTATAATTGGGAGAGAAAAGAAAGAGCATGAAAATGTCAGCGAGATTTACTTGCCTTTGGAAGAATGGATTTCTGGATTTATCTTTCAGATATCTCCAGAGATGCAGAAGGTTTATGAGGCGGTGAAGAATGATTCTCAACAGAGAATTGCAGTCTGCCAGTATATGAAATATTTCGCTTCAGATATTTTTGCGGATTATTATTTTGCGAGAAAAGAGAGAAAAGAATTTGAGAGCGCAAAAAAAATAGTTTATGGAGAGTCTGATAATTATGGAAGAGAGGTTGTTGCTGTGAAAAGCTTGATATCTCGGGGTGATTGGAATGCGTTTGTTTCTTCTTTTAGGACTTTAAAAAATCTTTTTCGAAGTGTTTATGTTGGGCTTAATAGTGAGCAGAGAAGAATGTTAAGGCCCAGAAAGTTTGATGTTGAGGACTCTGGATTGGAAAAATTTATTGAAGATGAGGCAGACCTTTATTTGTTGATGGAAAATATCGGCGAGCTTAAAAGCGAAAAATCATCT
>CAYITH010000055.1:0-5096 GCA_964366295.1 Candidatus Woesearchaeota archaeon
CTGAAGGGGTGTCTAATACTAATCCTGATACTATTACAAAGAATAAAAAGATATGTGTTCCTACCAGTTACTGCAAGGAATACAACTACGGCACAAGAGATAGTTTCAAATTGGAGTGTGATTTTAATTCTGCAAATCCAAATGATAAAGGGGCATGTAAATGTTTTGGATTTATAGATACTGGATCGATGAATGTTATTGTTAGTACTGGTTTAAAAGGCGCAAAATTTGAACGTGGAGCACTTAAAGATTGTTGTTCCAGTGGAGCACCTTTTGCACATTTTGGCACTGGAGAATATGGGGAGCGGACTCTTAGTTCACCGAAAGATAAAAGGAAAGTAAGACCAAGTAGTATCTGTTGTAGACCTGGTGAAGTTGCAGCATACCGCTATTTTCTTGGAAAAGATAATATTCCTAATAAATGCTGTCCTAAAGGCAGAACTCATACTTCAAGTGGACAATTCTCAGATAATTTTGGGATATCCCCATTTCCTAAAAATATAGAATATGAGATTAAAGAATTTTGTTGCCCTCCAGATACAGAATATGCTCCATCATATGCAGATACAAAAGAGCCATGCCAGAAAAAGTGTTGCAAGGAACAGAGTGATTGTTCAGAATCTTGCGAAAAGGAGAAATATCTATATTCAGATGCATTTTTTATATATAGGGAAAGGTGCATAGAAGGTTATTGTAGACAAAAAGATTATCCGGATGTGATTTATCCCCTTGAAGGAGAAATTTGCAAGACCATTGAAAAAACAAAAAAAGATGAGAACGAAAACGAAATTAAGGTTGAAGGAAATTGCGGGCAGGTAAAAGAGGCAAAAATATTCTGTGAAAATGATGCTGCCTGCGGTTCAAGATGTGGAATAGCAGAAAATACTCCTGCAGTGTTTGAAAGAAAATGCCCTGCGCCTGGAGAGAGAGGTTGTGTTAAAGAAAGCACAGAAGATGCAGAAAAATGCAAGGAAGACGAAGTCTGTATTGAACATAAGAAAAATAATATAATCAACGCAAAATGCGAAAAATGCCCAAAAAGTCTTCATTTTGTTGAGGGTAATAGTTTTGCAACAGAGTTTGATATAAATGATGATTATGCAATATATATAGGTCAAGGGAGAAAGGTTCTGAATTACCAAGCAGATAATACTATTATTATTAATAATGCTGAGGAGTTTATTAAAAGATTGAATGAAATATGCAGCAAGTGTCCTCAAGGAATTGATACTGTTATTTACTCAAACCATGGACAACCCGGTCGGATTGGATCTTTAGATTCTGAAAAAATAAGTAAAATAGGGGAAAATTCTCCGATTAAAGGATGTTTTAAGAATTTTGTTTCTTATGGATGCTCTAGTGGTGGCGGAACCATAGGCTCAGCATTTGCTGAAACAATAAAGGATAAAATGGGCGCAACAAATGTTTTTCTTGGTACAACTGATAATCAAGGTTGTGCATCAAATCATGGCGTAATCGTCAATCCACTTAATATTAACTTTATAAAAACTTCTCCAAAAACAATCTACTATCTTGCTTCTCCAGACGCAGTATATCCTGGGTTTGGTGAGACTATCTATCAGGCAAAACTTGTTTCAGGAAAACTTGGAAATGTTGAGATTCAAATTGAAAATGAAACAGAGGATTTTGTTTTTGTTGAAATGCCTGACGAAAAGATGCCATGCGAAACTGAAGTTATTCAAGAAAAAAATATTATTGTAAATGCAAACAGCGGAACAATAATTCTGAATAAGTTTTCTATGAGAATCCTGCCAGAAACATTTGACTCTAAAGAAGAGAGCGTAAATTTAACAATAAAAGAGCTAAAACCAGACTGCTTTATATTTGAAGAGAGGTATCCTCGATATATTAGCCCACCAACAAAAGAAGATACAGATAGTGCTCATAGTCTTTATCAAGACAATACAATATCAAAAGAAACATACGGAAATATTAAGCTTACTTTCGACAACCAATTAGAATGCACAAAAAATGAGCATTGTGTCGGATTAAGATGCACAATGGGCAACTTAAATTGCAGTTATAGCTGTCAGGAAGGAGAGTGTGTAATAAGTGGAAGCACTGGACAAAGAATTGTAACGCTCACTAAATTAACTGAGCATATAACAAAATGGATAAATGGAGAGATTACTCTTAGTGTGTTAAAAGACAAGATCACATTGTGGATAACAGGAGGTTCAGAAGAAGAAAGCGATGACACAAACCAGGATGAGGCAACAAGACCTGCAAATAAGTTAGAAACAGGACTTACCGCTTACTACACTTTTGATAACGACACAACGACAAAAGTGTTTGATGTTTCTGGAAGAAATAACGATGGAAGTATAACAAGCAATGCAGGAAGTGTTGTTTATGCAGATGGGAAATTAGGAAAAGCTGTTTCTTTTACAGGGAGCGGACAGATTAGTATTCCTCACAACACGGACTTTAATTTTGGAACAGGAGAGTTTAGCCTGATGGGTTGGATAAAAATGGCTGAACTTCCTAATGAGCAGCCAAGACATATTTTTGGAAAAAGAGACACAACAGGCGGAGGCAATTGGTTTAGAGCATTTACTAATAGCTTTGGAAAATTGTTATTTGAGTTTACTAACGGGTTGTCTATTTCAACTGACTTGAGCTATGCAGATGAGCAATGGCACTTTATTGCGCTGACAAGAGACAGCGATGGAAAAGCAATTTTCTATTTAGACAACAGAAGCAGGCAGGACACAATAAACTTTGATGTCAGCAATAACGCCGAATTTACAATTGGCAAGTGGAGCAGTGAAAATGGATTTATTGGTTTAATTGACGAAGTGAGAATATATAATAAATCATTAACGCAAGAAGAAGTTTTAGCAATTTATAATGCTGAGAAATAATTTTTTAAATCTTATTGAGCAAAATAAGAACAAGCAAGAGAGTTATAATTAAACCGAGTCCAACATTCTCTTTCTTTTTATAAAATGCCCATATAATTGAGATACATACGAGTATTATGCCAAAAAGTTCAAACCCCACCATTATCCGCCTCCGCTGGCAGAGCCAGCAGTTATTAAAAGTGAACCAATTCCAATTAGGGCTGTTCCGATTAAAGCTTTGTTAAGAGCAAGCAAAAAGAAACCTGCAGAACCCACTATTGCGCCCATTATTCTTAATGAAAATAAACTGATAGCTCCTTTTTTGTTCATAATAAATTAAGTTATGTCTCATTTATATACTTTTTGTCAAGGCAAAAAGTATATAAGCCCTTATTGATTTTATTAAATATGCCAAGCCAATGCGTTCATTGCTCAAAAATATATCCTGATGGAAGCAGGGAGCTGCTTGAAGGATGCTCTTGCGGGAGCAGGTTTTTCTTTTTTGTAAAAGAAGAGCAGTTGAAAAAACTGCAGTTCAAGCCACTTGTAGAGTGGCAGGGCATGGATAAGAAACAGATGGAGCAGGATGTCAGAGAATTGATAGGAACTGAAAAAGAGGAAATGCCAGTAATACTTGATTTAGAGTCTGTGAAACTCACAGGCCCTGGAAAGTTTGAGATAGACCTGGTTAAGCTGTTTGATAAGAAAAGGCCTTTAGTTTATAAATTAGATGAAGGGCGGTATGTTATAGACCTTGCGGCTACACTTCGCAATTCTATGGAAAAAGATGAATAAACTAAATGAAATTCTGAAAAGCGCTTTGAACAAAGTAAAGCCGAGCGAGGAAGAAATGAATGAAATAAATGGAAAAAGTGAAGAGTTAATTAAGATAATCAAAGAAGAGCTTAAAAAAATAGATATTAAGACAGAGGTGTTTGTTGGCGGAAGCTTTGCTAAAGGGACTTTGATAAAGAAAAAAAATTATGATATTGATATATTTGCAAGGTTTTCTGGAGAAGTTAACAGCAATTTCTTAGAAGAAGCATTGAGAAAAATAAGCAACAATATTGAAAAAATACACGGCTCGAGAGACTACTTTATTATAAAAGATAAAAATAGGGTGTATGAAATTGTGCCTGTTAAGATGATTAAAACTCCACGTGAAGCAGAAAACAGCGCTGACTTGAGTTATTTCCATGTTAATTATGTCAAGGGCAGGATTGCAAAAAACAAGAAATTAGCAAACGATATCCTGCTAGCAAAAGCGTTTTGTTATGCTTCTGGTTGTTATGGCGCCGAGAGTTATGTTATGGGATTTTCAGGTTATGCTATTGAGCTGCTTGTGCTGCATTACAAGGGATTTTTGCAGTTTATCAAGGCAATGGCTAAAGCAAAGAGCAAGATAATCCTAGATGATGCAAAACACTATAAGGGCAAAGAAGAACTTCTTGCATTTGTCAATGAGGCAAAATTGCAGTCGCCGATAATTGTTATTGACCCAACATTTAAAGAGAGAAATGCAACTGCAGCGCTGTCTAATAATACTTTCAAAAAATTTCAAGATAATTGCAGAAAATTTTTGAATAAACCAAGTTTAACCTTTTTTGAAGAAAAGGAGTTTGATATTGGAGCGATAAAGAAAGAAGCTAAGAAAAAAAAGGCAGAGCTTATATCTCTCGCTTTGACTACTGACAGACAGGCAGGAGATATTGCAGGAACAAAATTAAGAAAGGTCAGCGAGTTTATATTAAGAGAGATTGAAAAGTATGCGGTTGTGATTAGAAAAGAGTTTGATTATGATGGAAAGAAAACAGCGAGGGCATACTTTGCCGTGAAAAAAGAGAAAAAACTGCTTTTAAAAGGGCCTCCGATAAAAATGACCGAGCATGCTGAAAGATTTCGGCAGGCGCATAAAAAGACTATTGTGAAGAAAGGAGTATTATATGCTGTTGAGAATATCGGAAAAATTGCAGATATATTAAACAAAGCGATTAAAGATAAAAGAGAAGCGCTTAGAGAGATGGGTGTTACAGGTGTGAAAGTTTTGCCTTAAACCTCTTTCCAAAAATTGCCTTCATTTGCTAATTTTTCCAATTCTTCCTGTCTTGAAGGGTCTTGAAGGTTTTCAAGGAAACTGCAATTATTATGAACTTGGGCTAATCCATTATAATACTTGATAGTGTTCTGCTTTAAACTATAATGTGACATCCTCCTCGCCCTAAAGGGTTGCCC
>CAYITH010000056.1:0-5054 GCA_964366295.1 Candidatus Woesearchaeota archaeon
GTTTCAAATTGACTGCGGCAAGACCGCAGGGTATTAAACCAATTTGAAAATAAAAGCAAAAAGATTTAAACTTAAACCTCATGCGCATAATATGAAAAGAAGATTTTGGCTTTACTTGCTGATTATACTGCTTGTGGCGGCAACAGTTATACTGGCATTTTACCCAGCAAAGCAGAATAATGGCTTGAAAATTCTGCAAAATTCCAGTGTTGAAACAAATGAGCCAATACTGGCAGATTTTTCTTATTCTCTGGAGAAACAAGAAGGTTTTTTGAATGTTCAAACAAACATAGGGTGTGTAAGATATGAGAAATATGCTATAAGGAATAAAGAAGTTCTGCCGGGATGCTTTAAGTATAAAACCGGAATGACCGCTCCTGACGGAGAAAAATGCTTTGTGGAAGATGAAAGAGAGGTGTGCATAAAACAGAATAATAAGGAAATAATAAATCTGGAGATGCGATACACATTATGCAAAAAAGAGGACAAAATATGCTCAAATATTACTGGAAACTACTCTATATACCCTGTAATAGTTGGCGTGCCGAGAATAGCGAGGAATGTTTAGTTATTCCACTGGATGCAATTGTTTGCAAAGTTTGACAGCATCTTTTAACTTTTGCTCGGATTCTGCATAGATTGTCATGATGGGCTCTGATTTTTTAACTTCTGCATTAAGATGCCTGTGCAGGAGAATGCCTGCGCTTTTATCTAATGGGCAGCCTGCGACAATCGCGATCTGATTTAGATTTTTATTATCAATCCTTTTAATGGTAAAATTCTTTTCTGCTTTTATAATAAAAAAATTATTTGCGGGCTTTAATTTTGAAAAGGCATCTTCTTTTCCGCCCTGCGCTTCTACAATTTCAACAAATTTTTTATAAGCCATACCAGAAGAAAGAATTTTCAGTGCCATCTCATGGCTGCGGTCTTTTTTAGCCTTGCCTGAAAGCTCAAGCAATTTTGCGGATAAGAGTATTGATTTTTCCTTCAGTTTATAAGAATCGTTTTTGTTTTGCAATACATTGAAAACATCAAGCATTTCCAACACAGGACCAATGCCATTGCCTATTGGCTCATCGCCTTTTGTTAAAATAGAAGTTATTTTTATTCCAAAATGTTTTCCGATTTTTGAAAACTCTTTCTCAAGAGATTCTGCTTCTTTTTTATTCACTTTTGCGCCGGCGCCATAAGGAATATCAATAACCACATATTTTGCAGAGATAGCAAGCTTTTTTGAGATTATGCTAGCGAGAAGCTGGGCTGTGGGGTCTAAATTAAGAAGCCTTTCCACACGGATTAAAATATCATCTGCAGGGGCAAGATGAAGCGAGCCTCCCCAGACCATGCAGGCGTTTGTTTTTTTCACCACAGATTGAATCTCAGAGGCAGTAAGAGCAACAGGGCATATTGTTTCGAGCGCATCGGCTGTGCCTGCTGCAGAAGTTATTGCGCGGCTGGAAGTCTTTGGGATTGTAAGCCCTGCGGCTGCGCAAATTGAAACAACTATCGGCGTCGTTCTGCCTGAAACTCCTCCAATGCTATGCTTGTCAAAAACAGCTTTGTTCGAGAATGAAATCTTTTTTCCTGATGCGACAATTGCTTCAATTAGAGAGACAGTTTCTGAAAAAGAAAGCCCGAATATTGAAACTGCGGATACAAAAAAAGCGATCTCTGCTTCTGATAATGAATTTTGGACTACTGCCTGAATCAAATCTTTTATCTCACTTCTTGAAAGCGGGAGATTCTGCATTTTCTTTTTTATTATGCTTATTGCTTCATGAGCGTTGGCGAGAGAAAAATCAACTTCTTCTGAATTTTTTAAGTGGAGCAATTCGCTGACTTCAGTAGATACCCCGATTTCGCCGATATTGATTAATCCTGTTGCTATATCTATAACTGCGACAATCTTCAGGCCATTATGCCTAAGCAAAATCCTGTCATTTAAATGAAGATTGAGCTTTTTAGCTTCTGCAGAATTAAGCAAAACTACAGGCCTGCCAGTGCTCCAATTTAACAGCCTTGATTTTAGTTTCATTCTCGCCTCTTAAATGCAATATATAAAAGATAGAGATATATAAATGTGATGATTGAAATTATGGGTGCGATCATAGGATGTCTGTCTATGGAATATACCTATTGAAAATTAGAATTACTATTTTATACCCTACTAATTAGAATCCGGAGAGAAAAGATGAAAGAACTTGTTCTCCTTAAAAAGCTCAAGCAAGATAAGGAAGTATGAGAGTATAAGCGGGCCGAGTATTATGCCTATGAGCCCGAAGGCAAACAAACCTCCGATCATCCCGATAAAAATTAAAGCTGCGGACACATTTGATTTTTTAGAAATAATATAAGTTCTTACTACATTATCTACGAGGGAAATAAGAATTACACCGTATATAAGTAGCCCTATTCCTGCTCCAGTCTTTCCTATTGCCAAAAGGTAAACTGCTGCTGGAAACCAGACAAGCCAAGCACCAATTAGGGGCAAAATTGCCAGCAGGGTTGTTAAAAACATCAGCAAAAGAGCTTTAGGCACTCCAAAAAGATACAAGCCAATACCTGTCAAAATTCCCTGTAAAATTCCTACCAAGACCTGTCCGTAGAGAACTGAACTGGTTATTTCGTAAAATTTGTTTTCAAGGCGCTTTTCCAATGGCTTGCTAAATGGAGAGAGGCGCTTGACATAATCTCTCAAAAGCTCCTGATCTCTTAAAGAGAAAAATAAAACCAACAAAATCACAACTGTTTGAAGAAGTATCTCTGTAAAATTGAGGAATAGAGCTTCAAGCTGAGAAAATATAAGTCCAGCTACTTTTGAAATAAAAGTGTTTATAATGACTCCGAGGTCTTTTGAAGACTCTAAAGAGGCGGGAGTTAATTTTTCCAGTATTGCGAAGATATCCACTTGCTGGAAAAACTCATAGGCACTGCTAACCTGTTTGACTATTGTTGGAAAGAATATCCATAAAGGCAAAAATATGATTACTGCTAAAAGAAAAACTACTAAGCCTGCAGTAAGATTCTTGTTCTTTAATTTCTTTAACATCGGAAGATAGATAGGATAAAGGATATAAGAGATTATTAAGCCCCAAAGCACTGAAATTAAAATTGGCTTGACTATAATAATTGTGACTACTGCAAGCAATAAGATAATAACCATAACAGTTAGCTTTTTAAATGAATTTTCATTTAGCATATTTAATAAACAATAAAGGCATATAAATAGTTTCCTATGGTGTTATTCATAAAAAATATTTTTTCAGATTTTGCGGATGAAGGGGCGCATCGCCAGTTTCAAAGATTTAGCAGGGGCGTGTTTAAACAAAGGGCGATGGCAAGAATCAAGAATTCAAACGGAAAATACAGCATTCAGACCGGTTATGAGTATGCTAATGAGCTTGTAAATATGGTTGCTAAAAAACTTGGAGAGAACAAAACTGTGGTTACAGGAGCTGTGATTACCACAAAAGATTTAAACGGAGTGATAGATTATGAACGGAAAAAGCAGTTTATGGGCGTGAAGCAGTATGTTATAAATAAAGAGCTGAGTGGAAATGAAATTTTATCCATTATGGACAATGCCCCTAATTCTTTTTTTGCCTTGTCTTTTATATCTGGAAGCGATGAGCTGAAAATAAAGCCTAAGGCGCCAAATTTCGGAAAACCCAGCACAAAGGGAGATGAGGGGGCTAAGAGTGATTTTTGCAAGATTAAAACCTCTGACAAGAATATTGTTTCAGAGATAATATTTGAAACTCCAAACTTTAAAGAAGCAGAGGTTTTTCATGAATATCATATAACTGAGATTATTCTGCCTGAAGGCGAGAAAGAACCAGGAAGAATGAGGGAGCTGGCAAAGAGGAAGGGGAAGATTCTAAGAAGGGCAGTAATAGACGGAAACGAAAAGATAAGTGAGAAGGAGTTTGTGGCGTAAAAGGCTTAATTTAGAGACTTGAGAAAGCCTTAAAAAGCTTCTTTTTGTCAAAAAAATAGTGTCTAAATTAGTATCATGTTTAGAGCAGGGAGCATGAACAAAATAATCGTAAATGGCAAAGTTAAGTGTACCGAGAAGTGGAAGTTTGCAATACTGGCCGAGAAAGAAGGCTAGGAGAATATTGCCTAGAGTGAACTGGGGGGCTTTGGAGGATAAGGGGCTTTTGGGATTTATAGGATACAAAGCAGGGATGAAGACAGCGATAGTAAAAGATATGACTGCAAATTCTATGACAAAAGACAAACAAATCAGCGTGCCTGCAAGCATTGTTGAGGTTCCGCCTATGAGAATTATTTCTGCAAGGTTTTACAAGGATAAAAAAGTTTTGAAAGATATTATCTTCGATAATAATAAAATTTTAAAAAATAAGATAAAGGTTTCGAAGAACCTTGGCAAAGCAGAAGACCTTGACAGTGCTGGCAAAGATGCAGATGATGTGAGAATTATTGTTTATTCTGAAGCTGAAAAAACAGGCATAAAAAACACACCCGATATAGCTGAAATAGGGCTTGGAGGAAAGAAAGAAGAAAAGATTGCGCTTGTGAAAAGCATGATTGGAAAAGAGATTAGATTTGGAGATTTTTTTAAAGCTGGCGAGCTGACAGATATTCATGGAGTTACAAAAGGAAAAGGCATAGTCGGACCTGTTAAGAGAATGGGCATTTCCCTCAAAGCTCATAAGAGTGAGAAAGGAGTTAGAAGGCCGGGAAACCTTGCTCCATGGCATCCTGCACGAGTCACATTCAGAGTTGCACAAATGGGGCAGATGGGATTTTTTACAAGAGTGGGATACAATTCAAAAATTATTTCTATTGGAAAGATTGCAGAAAAAGACATTAATCCTGGCGAGGGATTTAAGCATTATGGCAAGATTAAGGAAGAGTATGCTCTAATTAGAGGAAGCATTGCCGGAACTGAAAAGAGGCAAATTATGATAACTAGGCCTGTGAGAAAAACAAAAAAGCAGGAAAAGAAAAAATTCGAGCTTAAGGAGATAATATGAAAAAACTAAACATTTTTGCCTCTCAAATTTCCAAGAAAATTGGAGGAAATT
>CAYITH010000057.1:0-5033 GCA_964366295.1 Candidatus Woesearchaeota archaeon
CGAAGGGCAACCCTTTAGGGCGAGGAGGATGTCACATTCTTTTATGTCTTGTAATATATACATTTTTGATGAGCACAAAAGCGTGCGGAAAGAGCAATTTTTTGGTGTGAAAGAGTTACCTATTTAAACTTCTTCTTTCAAACCCAGAACATGATAGACCTAGAAAAGATAAAACAAACCGCGCCAATTCAAGGACTTTTGCAGTTTTCAATTTTAAATATTGACAAGCCGGCTGGAATGACTTCATTTGATGTGGATACAAAAATAAAGAATATAATCGGAGTTAACAAAACAAGCCATTTTGGAACGCTTGACCCTGCAGTTACAGGAGTTCTGCCCATTGCTCTTGGGAGAGCCTGCAGGTTAATGGAATTTTTTATACATAAGAGAAAAACTTATATTGGTGAGATGCACTTGCATCGCGATGTTGAAAAAGAAAAACTTCTCAGCGAGGTGAGAAAATTTATTGGTGTGATAAGGCAGCTCCCGCCTGTCAAAAGCAGTGTAAAGAGAGAAGAAAGAGAAAGAGAGATTTACAGGTGGGATATTCAAAAAATAAATGGAGATGATGTTGAGTTTGAAGTGGAATGCGAGGCAGGAACCTATATCCGAAAATTAGTAAGTGACTTAGGAGAGCGAATTGGCGGAGCGCATATGACTAGATTGAGAAGAATAAAGGCAGGTATCTTTGAGGAAAAAGACATGTGCAGTGTAGAAGAGCTTGAAAATGCGGTTAAAGAGCTGAAAAGAGGGAATGAAAAATTATTGAGAGAAATGCTTATTCCAGGAGAGATTGTCTGCGCAATTTTGCCTAATTTGGAAATAAAAAAAGAATATTCTTCACTGATACTGACTGGAAAGCCGTTGACAAAAGAGATGATTTTTGGAAATGCTGACCTAAAAAATTGTGGAAACTTTTGCGTTATACATAAAGATAAACTGCTTGCGATAATGCAGAAAACCTCTGAAAAAAATGTTTTTGGAAGGCCGGTTTTTGTGTTGAATTAATCCCTCTCGTGCATTAGACGGCGGACAATAAACTCGCTCAATAAATAAAAGACAATGACAAACACTGCTCCGATGGCGATAAAATATCTCAGTCTTTCTATAGAATCAAAAGATATCAATATGCCTTTTCCAGCAAGCCAGCCGATAGGCGCAAGAACTAAAGTCCATAATGTTAATGATATAAAATCATATAAAACATATTTAAAAAATCTCGCTTTTTTAGCTCCAAAGTATACTATCATTAAAATTCGCGAGCCAAAGACAAACTTTGAGAACAATAATGAAAGGAAGAATTTCTCTCCTGCAAGGCTGTGCACAAGTCGCGATGTGCGATGATACTGGCGGGAAATATATTTTGATTTTTTGCATTTTTCTCTTAAAAATGTGATAAAATGCGACCTGCCTAAAGCATACCAGCAAATATCCCCTATCAGGGCTCCAAAAACTCCAAAGATTAACACTATATAAAATGGAATAAATCCGCTTCCTGAAAGAAAGGCAAAAAAGACTATTGACTCCTCGAGAAAAACAGACGCAATAAAAGTCAGCAAATAAGGATAGTTCAGAAAGAATAGCGCCATATCTATCGCAATGCCCATGATTATTTAACAAGTTGATTAAGCTTTTAAATCCTTGCGAAAGCTTAAAAGAGGTGTTTTCCAATTAGTTTCATGAGAGAATTTATTTATTATTCACAGCATGCGCATACTACTGGAAATTTCGATGACTTAATGAAAGCAGGAAGAATGGATATAGCTTGCCATATTGTAATATCTGCTTTCTTTCTATCCCATGCGTTGAGAGACGATGTTAAACTGCACCTTGTTTTTGCAGGGCCGCCAGATCCGACCAAGCATATTGAAATGTTGCCTAAAAAAGCCCTGCTTGAAAGCGATGAGCAAAAAAGAGTGGATATAAGCAAAAAAGACATCGGCGGTTTAATAAAAAGGATATTATTTAAATATCGGCGGGGAGAGAAAAGAGAGGCATTTCCTGGCTACTGGATAGAAAAGAAAAATATTTATGAAGTGCTGAATGAACTAATAAAAGAAGGAAAAACGATTTATGTCCTTGACAAAGCCGGAGAAGACATAAGAAATATAAAAATTGCTGATAACCCGGTCTTCCTGCTTGGAGACCATGCCGGACTGCCGGGAAAAGAGTTTAAAAGGATAAAAAGCATGGCTATCCCAGTATCTATAGGCTCAAAAATGTATTTCGCAAGCCAAGTAGTAGCAATTGTAAATAATGAATTAGATCGAAGAGGATAGGGAAAATATGAAAAAAGCAAACATTTTTACCTCTCAAATTTCCAAGAAATTGGAAGGAAATTTAAGATGAAAAAAGCAATAAGAATATATGTTTATGGAACAGTGCAAGGAGTATTTTATCAGGCGTATGTAAAAGAGCAGGCAGAAAAACTCAAGCTTAATGGTTACGCCAGACTGCTGGAAGATGGGCGAGTAGAGATATGGGTAGAAGGGAATAACAAAGATGTTGAAGAGATGGCCGAGATATGTAAAAATGGAAGTCCTGCAGTTCAGATAAAAAGAATCGACTTCTTAGACGAAAAGATTCACGGATTTAAAGAATTCAAGGTATTGCATATATGAATCTATAGTCAAGGACATTGATAATTCCCCACTTACGCCCGGAGTAGATAGGGAAAGACTTATGTCTTTCACTATATTTTGAAAGATATCCAAATAGGGTTCAGGCAAAACCTTTAAATCCTTATATTTTATGATATTATCATGTCAAGACAAGATGAAATAATAAAAGATAGAATGAAAAAGATAGAACAACTTAGAAAGATAGGTATAAATCCGTATCCGCATAAATTTAATAGAACACACACTTCTGCAGAAATAAAAAAAGAATTCTCTGAAATAAAAACAGACAGCACGACAAAAAATAAGGCAAGCATTGCTGGACGGCTTATGATTATAAGGGATATCGGAAAAATAATATTCGCAAAATTGAGAGATGGAAGCGGAGACATACAAATTGTTTTGCAGGAAGGCAAAACCTCTGGCAAGGAGTTTGATTTTTTCAGAAAATATATTGACAGCGGGGATTTTATCGGCGCGATAGGAGTAGTAGGCAAGACAAAAACAGGTGAGCTTTCAGTAATTGTAGAAAAAGTGGAATTGTTGAGCAAGTCAATCTTGCCCCTGCCTGAAAAGTGGCACGGACTGACCGATAAGGAAGAAAGATACAGAAAAAGGTATATTGACTTAGCTATGAATCCTGATGTGAGGAGAGTGTTTGAGGCGAGAAGCCAAATAATCAATTCAATAAGAAAATTTTTGGATAAAAAAGGATTCATTGAAACAGATACTCCTATTCTACAACCGCTTTATGGCGGAGGAGCAGCAAGACCATTTGTCAGTGAGCTAAATTCGCTGAAGATGCAAGTTTATATGGCTATATCAAAAGAGCTTTACCTAAAAAGATTAATTGTTGGCGGTATGGAAAAAGTTTATGAAATGAATAGAATATTTAGAAATGAGGGAATAGATGCGACACATAATCCAGAATTTACCATGCTTGAAACAATGTGGGCTTATGTAGATTACAATTCTAATATGGACCTGTTTGAAGAGATGATAGAGCAAGTAGCCAATGAAGTTTTGGGAAAAACTAAGATAACTTATCAAAATAAGGAGATAGAACTAAAAAGGCCATGGCCGAGACTTACAATGTTTGAAGCAATAAAAAAGTATGCGAAAATAGATATCAAAAAGATGAGCGATAGAGAACTTAAGAGTTTTATTGAAGAAAGAAAGTTAAAACTGAAGAATGTATTCAGTAGAGGTATTGCGATAGAGGAAATATTTTCAGAGCTTGTTCAGTCAAATTTAATTCAACCTACAATTATATATGATTATCCTGCGGAAACTTCTCCGTTAGCTAAACGAAAAAAAGACAACTTTGAAATAGCTGAAAGATTTGAGCCAATTATTAATGGGTGGGAAATGGGAAACAACTATTCTGAATTAAACGAGCCAATAATCTTAAGGGAGATATTCAAAGAAGAAGCTGAAAAGAGAAAAAAAGGAGACGAAGAGGCCAGCCCATATGATGAAGATTTTGTCAATTCTCTAGAAATAGGAATGCCTCCAACTTCCGGACTTGGGCTTGGTGTTGACAGACTTGTGATGCTTCTGACAAACTCCCCCTCTATTCGAGATGTCATATTATTCCCATTCATGAAACCAGAAGCAAAAGGAGGATGAATAAAATGGCAGAAACAGAGCTGATTGTAAAAAGCAAAATAAAGGGTGCTGTGCCGGAGCTTAATGTAGCAAGCGAAGTCGCTTCAGCATTAAATGAAAAAGTTCTCTCGCTGTTGAAAGAGGCGAGCGAAAGAGCAAAGGCAAATGGCAGAAGAACCTTGCAGGCGAGGGATTTGTGAAGTTTTATAAAGTTAGAAATCATAAACTAATCAAGATGATCAAGCCTATCCTAGTTGTAATCTTAATTTTATTTTCAACTATAAGTCCAGCATTAGCAACAAGCTATATAAGCATTTATCTTGATGAAGCTGGAGATGCTACATTTATAGGAATAACTGATAATAATTCAAGTGAATTCTTGCCAAATGGCATTATTATAGAAGGCAACAAGATATTGGGGATAACCTCTGAATTGACTATAAAGCAAGGTAAAGATTGGAAGTTTTCTTTTTACTTCAATGACAGCTTACTTAATGTATTCATGCCAAATGGAGCCATTATAAGCAATATTAGTTTTGGGAAAATAAAAACTGATGAGAACAGAATAATAGTTGAAGTAAATGAAGGAACCAACATAGAATATGTAATAACCAATTCTAACAATTATTATTACTATGTTCGTTTTATTATTTTAGTCCTAATAATTGCAGGGTTGTATATATTAATTAGAAAATATCTTCTAAAAAGAAATAAATCTAGTGCAAGAAGAAAAAATATAGGCAGAAGAATAAATAAAATTGAGATGATAAAAGAAGTTTTGAATGAAGATCGGAAGAGCGTCGTGTT
>CAYITH010000058.1:0-4955 GCA_964366295.1 Candidatus Woesearchaeota archaeon
TTTTTGACAGAATGAAAATGCTGGTTGTCGAAGACAAAAAAATTTGCGATGAATATCCCAAAACGATTTGCTCTTGCAAATTTGAAAATATTTTACTCAAGAGCAAATCGTTTTCCACAGCTTGCTGAGGGTTAGCAAATTTTTAAGCATTTTCTTTATAAATCTATTTTGGTACAATTGCCACAGTGCTATATCCGTTTTTAATCAAGTTGATAGCAAGTTTTTTTACATCTTCCAATTCAACAGAATTTATTTTCTCCTCATACTTATAATAATCTTCTGCCTTTCCAGTCGCTTCTGCAAACACCAGCTCATTCATAACATTTACGCTCTCCTCGCTCGCAACATTTTTCAATCCAATTATTTGCTCTTTCGCCTCCTGCAATTGTTTCTCGTTCATCTCGCCAACAAGTTCAATCTCGCGCAGAATAATCTTTTCAACTTCCGCTAATGCCTCTTTAGTGGTTCCCACATAAATCCCATAATAAGAATAATCCTTCATCGCATCAACACTGCTCTTTACAGCATAAGCCAGCCCGCGCTTCTCCCTAATCTCCAAAAATAATCTAGAAGACATCCCATTTGCTAAATATCCGTCTAAAACCTCTAGCGCATTATACTCATTTGTCCCAAGCAAAGGCGCATGGCATGCAAGCATAAAATGCGCTTGGTCAATGCCCTCTCTTTCCTCAACACTCTTTTTATTTTGCATAACAATTGGGATAATCTTGGAAGCTCCTTTTTTCATCTCAAATTTCTTTTCAAGATAATTGCAAACCTCTTCAAAATCCGCGTCTCCCACAACACAAACAATAAAATTAGCCGGATTATAATTTTCAAAAAAATATTTAGCAACAAAATCCCTTTTCAGCGCAGATATGCTTTTATCGCTTCCAATAACGCTCTCACCAAATGGCTTGCCATAAAGATTTGCCTCTATCTTATCGAAAACATCTCTCGTAGGCATATCATGATACATCTTTATCTCCTCAAGAATAACTTTTTTCTCTTTCTCAAACTTTTCCGCATCAAACGCAGGATTTTTCAGCATATCTGACAAAACCTCAAAACCCGCAAATAGATGCTTGTTTGGCAGTTTGCACCAAAAACTTGTCACTTCATGCGATGTAAAAGCATTTAGTATTCCGCCTTTTTTTTCTATCTCCCTGCTTATGTCTTCATGTGTTCGCGTTTTAGTGCCTGTAAAGACTAAATGCTCCATAAAATGCGCAATTCCCTTGATTTCACTCTTCTCAAACGCTGCCCCAAACTTATTTGTAATGCTTATTGAAACAATCGGCAGCTCGCGCTTCTCAAACAAAACAGTTATTCCATTCTTCAGCTCTCGTTTAAAAAATTGCATATCTGCCAAAAAAGAAGAGGTTAATAAACCTTACTTCCCCCTTCTTCTCTCTCTTTTCCCAAAACTCTCAACAGCTTTCCTGAACTCATAAGCATCAAAATCCGGAAAATAAATCTCGGTAAAATAAAGCTCAGCATACACCGATTGATAAGGCATCATTCCGCTTGTTCTCTGCTCTCCGCTTGTTCTGATTATCATATCTGCATCAGGAATTCCAGCAGTATCCAGATATTGTGAAAATCCTGCCTCATCCATCTCTTTTAGCTCTCCAGAAATAATCTTTTTTACAGCCCTTACAATCTCATCTCTTCCGCCATAATCAAGACAAAGTTGCACATTCAATTCATTATAGTTCTTTGTTTTTTCTTCCAACACTGTCAACTTGTCCATCAACGCTTTAGGAAGCCGGTCTTTTCTCCCAATATGTCTAAATCGTATATGTTCTTTTAACGCCAGCTCTTCCAGCTCAGGCATCATTCTTATCAAAAGTCCAAATAAAGCCCTTATCTCTCCTGCATCTCTTTTCCAATTCTCTGTGGAAAAAGCCCAGAAACTCAAATACTTAATTCCAAGACGTTTCGCCTCCCTCATCAAGCTCATTATCCTCTCACTGCTAACTGCCTTATAATGTCCAAACTCGCTTGCAAGCCCCTTTTCTCTCGCCCACCTTCTATTCCCATCAGGAATTATAACAACATGCTTAGGCACACTTTCCTTTTTTTTCAAAACAGATTTTGCAAGATTCTTAAGACTCTTTATTTTGTCTGTTAAAAAATCCGTATCTTTTACAACCTCAAATTTTTCATAAACTTTTTGCACAACTCTCCAAGTAATATTCAAATTTATAATATTTGAAAATCCAGGTTCATCGCCAATCCACGCTAACCACTCCTTCAACTTTGCTTTCTCTGCCTGCCCAACAATCAAAACACTCCCATCAACCCTATTTTTCACAAACCCCTTTACACCCAATTGCGCGGATTTATTCCTTATCATATTTCTAAATCCAATTCCCTGCACCCGGCCATAAACCTCAACAGCTGCTTCTTCCATTTTTAATATTTCTGTCAAACCTCTTTATAAACCTGAAGAACTTCTACGAGTTACCAAGGACTTTGTGATATTCTCCAATCAGCCCATCCTTTGCCGACTAACAAATCATCCCACTATATCCTCAAACCAAACATTTTAAATATCTTCCTCACAAGACCTTAGTAACATGCCAGTAAACGCATCACCGGAATTTGTGCACGCCGAGAAAAGATATCACGAAGCTGTAACTCTTGCAGATAAAATTGCCTGTCTTGAAGAAATGATATCTCTCGCTCCAGCGCATAAAAGCGGGGAAAATATCAGGGCAAATCTAAAAACCCGCCTTAAGAAACTGAAAGAAAAAGCAGAAGAATCGAAAAAACGCTCCGGCAGCACAAAATACATTATAAAAAAATCCGAACTCCAAGTCGCACTAATCGGCTTGGCAAACTCTGGAAAATCCTCCTTATTGGCAGTTTTAACAAACGCAACACCTCAAATTGCAGATTATCCTTACACTACTCAAATGCCAAATATTGGAACTCTCGACTACGACAGCGTAAAAATGCAGGTTATAGACCTGCCTGCAGTAGAGCACGAAACCTTCGATCAGGGGATAGCAAACACTGCGGATGTTCTCATTATACTCTTAACCACTCTCGAAGAAATGCCCAAAATACTCCCTTTTCTCTCCAAGTCCATAGGGAAAAAAATATTTGTCTTTAATAAAATTGACCTGCTTTCTCCTGAAGAAAGAAGAAAACTCGAAGCCCAGTTAAAAACAAGAAAACTTAATTTTATTATGATTTCCGCAAAAACAAAGGAAAACCTTCTCGAACTAATAAAAAAACTCTGGGAATCTTTTGGAAAAATCCGCGTCTATACCAAACAGCCAAACAATCCGCCTGACCCAGACCCAATTATATTTCCGCCTGAAACAACCATCAAAAAATTAGCTGAAAAAGTCTTTCACGGGCTTTCCTCAAATGTCCTTGAAGCCAAAGTCACAGGCCCAAGCTCCAAATTTCCAAATCAAAAAGTGGGGCTGGACCATATTTTGAAAGATAAAGATATCGTAGAGTTTAAGACAAGATAATTTATCCTGCTAATTTTTGAATATTTTCAGAAATTTCTTTCAAATTCTCATCTATCCTTTTATAAAGATAAATAGTAACTGAGATCACAACAACCAACAATAAGGAGTAAGAGATATATTTTTCCAAACTAACTATTAAAGCACCGATATATGTAAATATAATTCCTAAACCCGTAATTAAAACTATATTCAACAATTGCAGATTTCGCTTATAATCTAAATCTAAAATATTCTTTTCTAATTCGATTTTAGTTATCATTTCAACTTGAAGAAATTAAAGCAATGCCAAATGCAATAAATGCAATTCCAACAATCACCTCGACTGATTTTCCAATAGAGATTAAGGATATATAAGTTCCTAGTAAAGTCGCACCCACGCCGATACCAAGCCTCCATGAGTTAACCATAAAAAACAATAGAAATAAGGTTTTAAATATCTATCTTCTGCCCATCATTTCATCATACTTTCGTTGGTAAGCCCTCTAATCCTCTTTAGACATAAATCTCCCTACAAACCCCCCATTTATATTCTTTTCTATCTCGTAATTGAAAAGCTCCTCACTTCCTCATACAATGCCTTTGCCTTTTTATTTCTCTCGAAATAATCTCTTATTGGCTTAATCATCTCTTCCAAATAAAATATTGTCGTATTTTTCAAATCCATTGGATGCAGTTTTCCATCTGAAAAATCATTTTCCAGCTCCTGATAAGAAGAATAAGAAATATTTCCGCCAAATTTCTTCTCTCGCTTTACTTCAAACTTCTTATATTTTTTTATAATAAGATATTTCACATAATCCAAAACAGGGTTTCCCTCAACAATTTTCTCAGGACAGTATGCCTTATTTATCTTTCTCTTTAAATCCTCTTCAGTATCGTGCATATAAATGCAAGTCTCAGGTTTGCTCTTGCTCATCTTGCTGGCTAACATCGCTTCCTCTTTTGTCTTTCCTGGTTGAACTCCCTGCAATCCTAAAATCATATGATGCGAAACAACAACGGGCTTCTTCCATTTGAATTTTTCAGCAACCTCTCTTCCAAGAATATTTGCTCTTCTTTGGTCTAACCCCAACTGGCATATATCTACATCAAGTTCAAAAATATCTGATGCCTGCATACTCGGATAAAATAACTGGGCTGTCGCCTGCACCTCCCCTTCTTTTCTGCCCATAATAGTTGTGGCCCTTATGCTCCTTTGGATGGTAGTCTCTTTAGCTATTCTCAAAACTCTATCCCAATACCCTAGTTTATTCATTCTATCAGAAGCCCATATAACTTCTACTTTTTCAGTATCTATTCCGCATGCCTTCCATACCTCAATAAAATACTCACCGGCCCTCTTTATCCTATTCAAATCTCCGCCGAGCTTATTATTAATAAAAGCAAAATAATCCGCAAGCCATAATTTAAAATGAACTCATGCTTTTAACATCATTTTTAAATATTCAGCCCTCAAAAGTCCAA
>CAYITH010000059.1:0-4952 GCA_964366295.1 Candidatus Woesearchaeota archaeon
ATGAATACCCCACAGCTTGCTGTGGGGTTAGCAAATTTTTAAGCATTTTCTTTATATATTCATTTAACTGCAAAGTATATTGAGACATTTTTAGTATATCTAAATTAAATATTTTATGAGTTGTTATATTATTATTCATTTTAATTTGCAGAAACCGTGGTTTCCGCGATTGATTTATTTAAAACAGGAGATAATATGAAGGCATACTTAATATGGCTGACAGAAGGTATTGTGAGTGGTTGAACATTTTGCAGGTTTTGTGAATTTAAGCTATAATTAATGGCTATATGTAACAGGTAGTTATTACTAATTGTTTGCAGAATTTCTGGCAAGAGTAAAGGGTTGTGAGATGCCATAGGTTAAAATGATTGAGGCAATGAGCAGCCCTTTACTGCCAGTGCCATTGCTTGGTTTGTTTTTTTATCTTTGATTTTATAAATAATTGACTGGTTATTTATAGAGCCGACTTGAGTTTTTTCTATTTTAAATTGGGGGTGTAAAATCATATAGCCCAGATATTCGAAATTGCAGAAGCGGGCTTCTTGCGCAACTATTTCTCCTGCGAGAGAGGCAAGAGAATAAAGCGGCGAGGAAAAAGCAGCCCGGAATTGGCTTATTGCAGAAACTGCGTCTAAATGCGACAGCTTCAAATTTCTGTTCACTATTATATTCACCTTGTCGCCTAAATTTGTTTTAATCTCCATTGCGCCAAGCTCTATTTTATCTCCTTTTTTTTCAGCTTCCAAGGCAAGAGAATCAAAACAGGCCGATATTTTCGGCTTGACATAAGAGGTTATTTCTTTTTCAAGGTGCTGGATAAAAAGAGGGTTTTGAGGAATGCATGGCTGATAAAAGTTTTTGTTGTAGCATAAATACGGCACTTTTTTGTCCTGATATAAAATGTGAAATGGGGCTTCTAGGTAGCCGTTATTTTCTATCAGCAAGTTTACGGCTTTTTTTCCTGCTTCTGCAATGCACTGCTCAATAAATGAAGATGGGTCTGAAATCTTTGTAACAACGCTCGGAATCTTTATTTTCGGCAGGGCGACAAAGAGCAGAAGAACTGCGAGTATCACAAGCGCCATTATCACGAACAGGGTTACCTGGGCTTTCCTATTTTTTGTTGAGATTATTTTAGCATCCATAAATTAACACCTTCTTTTTTTATTCTTTCAATCTTGCCTTCCAAAGCCAGCTCTAGCAGGCATTTATCTGCTGTGTTCCAGGAAATTTTTAGAAGCTTTGCAATTTCTGAGCTAGTGACGACTCGGTTTTTTCTTATCGCTTCAGAGATTCTTATTTTATGATTATTCATATTATTCTACCTTTGATTAAGCATAGTTATTTACATATGATTATTCATAGATATATAAACTTATTGCTCCTCGCGCTGTTTAGAAAAAACTTACTCTTCGGTTTCAACTCTCGGCGCAAGAATAAAAATAACATTTGCCTGAGGGTTTATGAATTCAAGCTTCAATGGATAACTGTTTCCGAAAGAAACCTGAATATTTTCAGACAACTTTGAAGCTTTCAACATCTTTTGCAGATATTCTATGCTGTAACGGGACTTAGCAGGCTCGCCTTTAATTGATGCCTCATCTGTTGAGAATTCCGAGCGGGCAGAGTTAAGCCCCTTTGCCTCTATAATAAACTTACTATCCGCGAGGGCAAAACTGCACGAATCAGCAACAATTGAGCAGTCTTCTATTGAGTCTATAAAATCTGTGCATGGCATGGCGACATTCGCAGAGAATTCAAGTTTTGGAAGCGCTTTGTCTTCAGTGTCTATATCAATAAGGGCAAGAGTGAAGGTTCTTCGGATCTTATCCGCTATTTCTATCATCAGCGTGTTGTCTTCACTTTTCATGGACAGTGCGGAAGCAGAGCCTGCCCTGCGGAGAATGGATTTAAGGCTGTCTAAGCTTACACCTATAATTTCTCCTGAAGCCTGAAACTGCGAAAAAACTGCTGATGGAATAAAAAGAGAAACCATTGCCACATTAGCCGGGTCAAGAGCAATTATTCTCATGCCTTCTGAATCGAATCGAAGCTTGACCTCTTTTACGAGCTCCGAAATCACGCTGACTGCATCGACAAACACTTTTGGATTTGAGAGTTGAAATTGCATAAGAAACAACACTGGGAGATGTTTATAAGCTTTGTTGTAATGGAAAAAGCATTCAGAAACTTCATAAAATTATATAAATGCCAAAGAAAATAAAATCCCATGGCAGAAGCAGAAAGAGACTTAAAAGAAGAGCGGGTAAAGAGCATAGCTATAGCTTATTATGCCAGAGGCGATGTTCAAAAGGCGATTGTGGATTTTTGCAGAAAGCGTGAAACTGTGCCGAGATATTTTGAGGGTTTTGGAAAAAGGCCGGATATCCTGGAATATAGCGGAGATGTTTTCCAGCTTGCGAAAAATGGGGCGACAAGTTTTCATTGTTCAGAGGAGCTGTGGAGTGATCCGTTGAAGCTAAAAACAGGAATGAGTGAAGACGAGCTGAATGGATTAAGAGAGGGTTTTGACTTGCTTCTGGATATTGATTCAAAATATATGGATTTCAGCAAGATTGCTGCTGAATTGCTTATATGGGCTCTGGATTTTCACAAGGTTAAAAATATCGGAGTGAAATTTTCTGGAAGCAAGGGATATCACATAATTATTCCGTGGAAGGCGTTTCCAAAAGAAGTTTTTGGAAGCGAGACTAGAAAGATGTTCCCACAGTGGGCAAGAGCAATTACTCAATATCTCCATAATTTGATAAAAAAAGAGTTAATAAACAGGGTTAGCGAATTGACAATTGCAAATAAAAGCTATATAAAAGATTACGAATCTGCTGAAAAAGTTTCGCCTGACATTGTGTTAGTGTCCAGCCGGCATCTTTTTAGAACTCCGTATTCATTAAACGAGAAGACTGCACTGGCAAGCGCAGTGATACCCAAAGAAAAGCTAAAAACATTTGAACTAAGTGATGCACATCCTCTAAAAGTAAAGATTTATGATTATCTGCCTGTTTGTAAAGAAGGGGAAGCAAAAGAATTGCTTTTGCAGGCGCTGGACTGGCAGAAAGAAAACACACCTAAAAAAATTGAAAGGCAGGAGTATGGAGAAAGGGAGGACATAAAAATTGACCGGCTAAAAATAAAATATCCTCCGAGCATAGAGCAGATGCTGAATGGGCTGAAGGACGGAAAAAAACGAGCGCTGTTTGTTTTGATTAACTTTTTTAGATATTTGGAGTATGGAAAGGAAGAAATGATAAAAGTAGTGAGAGAGTGGAATGAAAAAAATACGCCACCGCTTAAAGAAGGATATTTTTTAAGCCAGATAGACTGGGCTTTCAGGCAGAAAAAAAGACTGCCTCCAAATTTTGACAATGCTGGGTATTATAAAGACTTGGGAATTGAAATTAGCGCTGAAGAAGCGCGGTTTAAAAATCCCATAAATTACACTATTGTGAAATCTGGGTTTAGGGATAAACAGCCAGAAAAGAATAATGAGAACAAGAAACAGGATAGTAAGGAATGAGCACTGGGATGGTGGAAGGCGATAGTCTAATTCGGAATATAGTCAAGGACGTTGATAATTCCCCACTTACGCCTTGAGTAGATAGGGAAAGACTTATGTCTTTCACTATAGGTTCTATAAAAACCTATTCCTCTCCCAAATCCTTCCTTTTGCTCAAACTTATCCTATAATCTTTTTCAATCTTAACTTTATCCTTAATTTCATCTTCAACTTCTCCCTTAATAACCTTGCTGTTAAGCTTTGGATAGCAAATCATAGAGCATTCCTCATAAATCCCTTTATCTTTCATTAATGCTATAAAAACTTCTTTATCTTTTTCATTCTCTGGCATGATTATCTTATCAAATTCCTTAACAGACGCTTTCATATTGCTCCCATAAACAACATCAATTTTTTTTGTTTAGCAAACTCAATTAGATTAATCTTTAATTCGTCCTGTTTTTCTTGAAGTTCTGAAAGTTTGACTTTAATCTCTGCAAACTTGTCTACAAACTGAACTCCATTATCTTCTTTAAAATCCTTTATTTCATTTTTTGTTTCCAGCTCGAGTTTATGCTTGAATGATGGACAGATATTTCTAAATCCGCAATAATCGCATAGAGCGCTTACTTTTGTTGGAAACTCTTTAGCGTTTTCAATTTCTTTTATCTTGATTATAATTTCCTGCTGTAATTTTTCTAACTCTTCGTCGCTTCTTTCACTTATAACTTCTTTATTAAAGGCGAGCATATGCCAAACTAACTTGACCGATTTGGCATCTTTGAACTTATCTTTAACCCATATAGAATACATAGCCAATTGCCTGTCTGAATCTGCCTCTTCTTGATCTTTCATTCTTGAATTAGTTTTGTAGTCCATTACATAATAATTTCCTTCATTATCACAAGCAAATTTATCTATCCTTACATGCCACTGATTTCCATCAGCAAGAGTCATTTTGTCCTGTGTTTCTAATCCTAAAATAGTCAATTGCTCAAATGGCTTGTATTTCTCATAATAGTCAGACAAAAACTTTTCACCCATTTTCTTGTAATTTTCAGCTGTTAACTCTTGTTTTACCACTTTAATATCCTCAGAATACTCTTTATCCCATAAATCCCTATAGAATTTAATCAAACTGGCCTTGGAAACTCTTTTTTTAAACTTTTTATCTTTATACAGACTTTCAAGCGCCTGATGCACAATATCTCCAATAAAAGCTTCAATAGTATTTTCAATTTCTGGCTTTTCTTTGTCAATATATTTTAGTTTATACTGGTAAGGGCAGTTTTCAAAAGAGCTTATTTTTGAATGCGAGTATATCGCCATTTTTCTGCTAAACAGACAGAATCTCTATTTTTAGACTTATCGAAAGATAAGGGGTTTATTTTCAAATTGGTTTAATACCCTGCGGTCTTGCCACAGTCAATTTGAAACC
>CAYITH010000060.1:0-4941 GCA_964366295.1 Candidatus Woesearchaeota archaeon
GTCGCAATTCATCCGCACCCTAAAGGGATGCGGATTTCTTGCGAAGCTTTAAAATGCCTTTTTATTCTTTGTTACACTCCAAACCATACATTATAGAGCATAATCTTCAAAAGAGTTCAAATATCTGCTTCAACTTCAAAACAGCAAACTCACGATAAAAATAATCAGTGAAGCAACTGCCAGAAAAATCCAAAGCAAAGTCGCGGTGGCAAGGCTGGTCTTTCCGGGAAAATGCCCATAACTGAATAGTATTTTTGTTCCGTCAAGCTGACCCAGAGGAATTAAATTAAATATTGCATAAGCCCCTGCAAACTTCGCCAGCTGATAATATCCTAAATAAAGTGAAACAACAGCCAAAACAAGCGTTGCAAAAATTCCTGCTGCGCATACCATCCCTGAATGAAAATCAGTCATCTCGCTGAAGCTGTAATCCATAGGAAACCTTCTTGTTGCTCTTGCTTTTGTCGGCGTTAAGTTTGTCTGCAAAACCGCCAGCCATGGCACAGCGCCGAAAGAAAAAACTGCGAAAAAAATCGGCAGCAAAACTCCAAATGGCAGTGGCTTTTTAAAATGTGCGCCCTCATAAAACCAATACTGCTGCACACTCCAAACAGCAACTTCCGCTTTAACTAAATAATATGCTGCCGCGAAATATTTTGCAAAGGTATTGACAAATATTATTATAAGAAAAAAAAGCGCAAAAAGAAAAAATGTCCGCCCAGCCAAATCTTTATAGAGCAATTGCATCACAAACGCCAGCACTACCGCTCCAAGCAGTATGCTCAAAACCTCTTTCATCTCCATATTATATTAAGAAAAACACAGGTTATAAATGTTATTTTTTATAACCTGTGTTTGATGTAGGTATAAGGATAACAGTTTAGTCCGGTTTTTACCTAATCATCCTCTTTTAAAAAATATTTCATCACTCCTCGGATATACTCTTTCAACACAGAAAAGTATATAAACCACTCTCGCACTTATTTTATTATGTTAAGAATAAAAAAGATGAGTGAAGTTATCGGAAAAAAAGCCTATACAGATGCAGGCGATTATTTTGGAGAAATAGAAGGCGTGAATCTTGCGGAAAACAAGATTGACGGCTGGAAAATAAGGTTTTCAGGCAGCGGTGTAAGCAGTTTTCTCGGCGGAGCGCGCGGAGTGATTATTCCGCACCAATTTGTTAAGGCAATAGGAGATATTGTTGTTGTCTCAAACGCAGCTATTCCTACAAAACAAGAGGAAGCAGACGAAGAAACTGTCCTCGGTTAAAAATGGCAAACATTTTTACACTGCCCATCTTTTCAGAGCTTATACTTCCATTTGTTCTTGTATTTGTTTTGCTGTTCGCAATTCTCGACAAAACAAAAATTCTCGGCGAGGACAAACGGCAGATTAACGCTATTGTTTCGCTAGTCATCGGTTTAATCACAATCTCTTTCTCATCAGCAGTCAGCTTTATCGTGAAGTTAATGCCGATTCTCGCAGTAATAGCGGTAATCCTCCTAGTATTTTATGTCTTATTTGGCTTCGCGGTAAACTCTGACGAAGCCACAATGTACCACAAGGGGCTTAAGATTGCCTTCGGCATCTTAATCGGCCTCGCTTTGATAATCTCAATTCTAATGATATCAGGCGGAGCAGAATATGTCGTTACCTTATTAAAAGGCGACATCTCCGGCAAAATTCTCTCAAACGCATTATTTGTTATAGTAATCATCGCAGCAATAGCTGTAGCTATAACCAGCAGTAAATAATTTATAGTGAAACAATAACCAAAAAAATGGTTGATACAGATTTTTTGACACAAATTGAAGCGTCTAGAAAACATCTCCGACTAACAAGGAACATTGAATACGACCCTGAAGAAACACCTCCACAAAATCATTTAAACTCTTATGTTCCGCCTTCAGATACGAAGATTATCCCTTGTTACGAAGATATAAATGGTGAATTTGTTCCTTATCCAGCTCACAGGTAAATCAAAGAATAACTAATCAATATTTTAAATCGCTATTTTATCTTCCTCAACCACACACCATTTTCCTTTTTCATTCTCTCAGCAAACCTATCCAACTTCTCCTGAAGCTCTCTAACTTGCTCCTCTGATTGATTTTCCAATTTGGCAATGCTTCCAACTAAACAAAAATTACTATCTCCTGTAGCAAATCTATAATACCTCTCGGCAGGATTGTTGTAACTCTCTCCAACACTTCTTGCTTTTCCATTTCCACTTGAAAGAATCAACAAAGCTAATCTGTCAAACTCCCCCTCGCCAGCATTATCCTGCTTGTAAAGAGAAATAAATGCTCTCTCCACTCCTAGCTTTAGTCTCTCACCCCTGGCAAACCCCGGATTTCCCTCAAACCCCGCATTCTCTAATCTTTTAATGCTCTCTTCATCTCTTGCCATAAAAAAACCAGAGGGCATTTCATACTTATTCAAGACAAATGTTTCAAGATTTGCTTTTTTTTGTTCGCCTTGCTGAAAAGAAATCGTAACTGCTTTTGCTCTTTGTTCAATTGTCCAATTTGGATCAACCGCCTCTACTCCCAAAGTCACAAAAACACTCGGCAAAGTATTTCTCGGCGGATAAACCGCATTTATTACATTTCCATTTCTATCTTCTACCTCTAACTCTTTTGTATTAATATTCGCGCTAAACCTCATGCTCAATAAATCCTCTGTCCTTGTCGTAAAAGTGCAAACCTTGCTTGTCCCAATATTTGGGAATCTTCCTGCAGTTTCCTTTAACTCCAAGTCATTGGCAAAATCCTTAATCTTCAGAAAAAAACCTGCGAGAGGCACTTGCCCAAGTGTCTTGCCGAACAAATAACCCTCTACCTCTCCTTTCACAAAATTCTCCGGCTCAGAGAACTGCTCTTTTTTTCTCTGCAAACGCTCAAGAGGAATAAACACATCCCATGAGTTTGTTCTCGCAGCCCTTGACTTCAGCTCAAACTTATCAAAATTAACATATGGCTCTGCATGAATATAATAAGTAATCGCAATTTGCGGCGCATTCTCCAGCTTAATATCCAAATACATCTTTTTGCTTGGCTCATCTCTTGCACTTTTCATTTCCAATACTGCCTTTTGCTCTTTTGGCTTAACATCTCCCCCATACCAATAAGCTACTTCATGTCTTTTTGTCTGCACAACCTTTGCGTTTGCATTCTCCGCAATATAAGACTCCTCCGCAGATACTGGTAAAAAAGTAGAAATAGCACTCACACCTACCGCTAAAGCAAATTGCCTTGCCTTCTCAATAATTCTTCCAAGCATAAAAAAGCACTAAAACAAGTATAAATAAACCTTATGATGCTCCAATCTCTATCCAGTACTCCTTGCAAAACTCCCCCTCTATAATCCTCTTCCAAACCAGCAACAGCGAAAGGTATTTAAATAACATTTCAGATATTTGTTTATGAGCATATTAAGTTTAATCAGTGCGGTCTTCTTGCAGTCTCGTGGAATTTACAGCTTTCAGGATTTATTAAATCAGCCATTATTCGTTGAAACCCTAAGCTTTCTTATTATTTTCGGAATTGTCTTCGCGGTTCTATTGAACATAAAAACCTTTGAAGATAAAAAAGGCATTGTCGCTATAATTGCTCTTGCTGTCGGTCTGCTGGCCTTGCAATTCGGCTCTGTCGTTAATTTTTTCCTTATCATTTTTCCAAAAATGGGCATTGGCCTTGCTGTTCTTCTTGTCTTAATGATTTTAGCTGCCTCTTTCCTCAATGAGGGGCCAGCAAATGCAGGAATTTACAAATGGATATTATTCGGAGTTGGCGCTATAATCTTCCTCATAACAGTTTACACCTCTTTCTCTGACTACTCATTTTTTGGAAGTAGCTGGTGGAACCAATACTGGAATACAATTATCAGCGCAATTATAATAATCGTGGCAATTGTTGCCGTAATCGCAACAAGTTCAAAAAGCACATCAGGATAAATCTATAAAAAAACAAAATGGCAGCAGATATAACCGGCTTGGCATACTTTATCCCTATTCTGGGGTTTCTTTTTGTTTTTGTTATGAGTTTTGCAGTTCTCGTAAAGACAAAAATTCTCGGCGAAAGTGCATTTGTTAATGTTTTTATCTCTTTCATATTAGCCATAATTTTTGCCACAGTCTCAAGCGCCCGCCAATATGTTACTGCCGTAATGCCATGGTTCGTCGTCCTATTAATCGCCATTTTCTTCATCTCTCTGCTGATAGGCATGGCAGGAAAAAAAGTTGATGAATTCTTAAAGCCGGGCTTTATTTGGGTTTTTGTTGTTCTGTTATTAGTAATTTTTATAATTGCCGCTATAAATGTTTTCAGCTTTAACTTCACACTCTACATTCCAGCTAAACTACTTGAAAACCGCATCTTCGGCGCGGTTCTTCTCCTCATTATCGCAGCCATAACTGCGTGGATTCTGACAAAGAAAGATGGAAAATAAATTAAGCACTGCAGAACTTTCATTCAATAAATAACTTATTAAGTCCATTAAGTTTGCTCTAACGATAAAACTTCCTCCTTCAATTGAAATAAAAACCTCAAAAAAAGGCAGAGGATTATTTGCAAGTAGGCCGCTCAAAAAAGGAGAACTCATTTTTCATTTTAAAGGAAGAATAGACGCTGATGTTGATACCAATTCAAAATCTCTGCAGATATGGACAGATAAATTTCTGGAATCTATAGTCAAGGACGTTGATAATTCCCCACTTACGCCTTGAGTAGATAGGGAAAGACTTATGTCTTTCCACTATACATCAAAATTTGACGATTTTTTAAACCACTCTTGCCGGCCTAATTGTTATATTGATTGGAAAAATCTAACTCTTGTTGCATTAAAAAATATTAAGATTAATGAAGAACTCACATTTGATTATAATATAGTCAAGGACGTTGATAATTCCCCACTTACGCCTTGAGTACTAAGAAAATC
>CAYITH010000061.1:0-4935 GCA_964366295.1 Candidatus Woesearchaeota archaeon
GACGCTCTTCCGATCTTGAATACCCCAAAACAATTTGCTCTTGCAAATTGAAAACTATTCTACTCAAGAGCAAATTGTTTTCCACAACTTGCTGTGGGGTCAGCAAATTTTTAAGCATTTTCTTTATCTTATTTTCATTTTAAATTTAAGGCGTAAGCCTGTCGCGGTCTCTTGGAAACATCGTGGCTTCTTTGACATTGTCCAAGCCACAGACAAGCTGTGTGAAACGCTCAAGTCCGATAGACCAGCCAGAGTGAGGCGGTGCGCCGTAGCGGAAGCTGTTAATGTAAGATTCAAAGTTCTTTGGATTTAGTTTTTTGGCTTTTAATCGGGTTATCAAAAGTTCTGGGAGATGAATACGCTGGCCGCCGGAGCTGATTTCTAAACCGCGATAAATAGCGTCAAAGCCCTCTGAGAACTCTGCGTTTTCTTTTTCATCTTTTGGCATTATGTAAAACGGCTTTATCTTGGAAGGCCATGAATGGACGAAGACAATTGTCTCTGGAAATAATTCATTTAACTTGCGTTCTGCTTCCGGGCTTAAATCGTCCCCTATTTCAATGGATATTTTGTTTTTTTTAAGCAAGGCGATTGTTTCTTCATATGGGATATATTTTGCTTTTGGAACAACTAACGAAACTGCAAGCAGTTCTAGTTCTGGCTTGTTTCTTTTTAGTATCTGCTCAATCATGTATTTGACGACTTGCTCTTGATACCGCATTATCTGCATCTGATTTGTAAAAGCAACTTCTATATCCATCTGCCTTATTTCGTTGATGTGGCGTGGAGTGTTATGTTTCTCTGCGCGCCAAACAGGAGTTATCATAAATGTTTTTTCCATTGAGCAGGCGAGCATCTGTTTGTAAAGCTGGGGAGACTGGGCGAGAAAAGCTTTCTGTTCAAAATACTGGACAGGGAAGAGCTCCGTGCCTCCTTCACTTGCTGCTGAAATAACACAAGGTGGCTGCATTTCTATGAAATTAAGATTGAAAAAGAATTCTTTAAATGAGTTTGATATTGTGCTTTGTATTTTGAAAATGGCTTGTGTGCGCTTTCTATGAAAATCTAAAAATCTATAGTCAAGACGCTTTGGCAGTTCGGTTTTTGAGAATTCTGAAACATCTATTGGGAGTGGATGTTCAGCCTTTGCCAAAATTTCTATGCTTTCCGGTATTATCTCTATGCCTCCAGGAGCTTTGGCATTTTTTACAGCTTTGCCTGTTATTGAAAGGACATTTTCGCGCTCTTGAGACATTTCATTAAAGCACTTTGAGTCTTTTATTGCAGTTATCTGAATTGTTCCGGTGAGATCTTGGAGAATAAGAAACCTGATTTTGCCTAACTCTCGAGTATCATGAACCCATCCCTTTATTTCTACATGGGCTTCTTTGCCTTCTTTTAAGATATCTGCGATGTATGTTCTTTCCATATTTGTTTAAAATAATAGGGGTTTTTAAGTGTGTTGGTTTTATTTCAACAATTTCTTTAGAATTTCAATGGCTTCTCTGCCTGTTAGGCCCCGGATTTCTTTCATAACAATGCCCATATAAGCGTTTATGGTTAGATTGGGCTTTTCCTTGATTATGCGGAGAATCTCCTCCTCGACATTCGCAGTTGAAGGGAGTTTTTCTTTTTTTTCTGCTACAGCATCGACAACGGATTTGCCAAGCGCAACTTCCTTTATTACATCTCGAGCTTGACTTTCGTTTAGCTCTTTATTTTTTACAGCTGTAAGTATAATATCTATAGCATCTGCAGTGATGTTTTGTTCGAGTTTTTCTGCTGAAATCTTTTCTTTTGAAGCTATGTCTTTTGGCCATAGAATAAGCATTTTTGCTATTAGGTGCGGATTGTTATGGACAAGCAGAAGCTCTTTGTATTCTTCCAGCTTTTCTTCTTTTAAAATCAGCGAAGCAAGCTCTTCATTTAGTCCATGGCTTTTAAGCTCTTCACGAAGGTGCGCTTTAAGTTTTGGAAGATTTTTTTTGGCTTCATTTATTAAATCTCTTGAAATGTGCAGTAGAGGCAGGTCTGTTTCAGGATACATTCTTGCGGCGCCTGGAAGCGGACGAAGAAATGTTGTTGTGCCGTCATCGTTTGCTTTGCGGACTTCTTTCCTTGATTGGTTTTTTTCCAGAAGAAGCCTCTGCCTTTCTATTTCTTTTTCTATCACGTTAAGAAACATGCTTGGCTCTTGAAAGCCCTTTACTTCCACTCTTTCACTTACCCCCTGCGAGGTTTTAATAGACATATTAATGTCCTGCCGGATTGTGCCAATGCCTCGTTTCACTTTGCAGGCCCTCAAGACTTCGCCTATATGCAGCGCTGTTTCTTTTACCTGTTCAGCGCTTGTCAAGTCTGGTGCTGTTGCAATTTCGATTAATGGGATTCCCAAGCGGTCAAGACGGTAGACTGCAGTGTTTTTTTCATTCCTTATTATTCTGGCAGAATCTTCTTCCAATGCTATTGTATCAATTTTTACACGGCCCTGTGCTGTGTCAATATACCCGTTTTTTGCTATCAACACTGTGCGTTGAAAGCCACTGGTGTTACTGCCGTCTATGACTGTTTTCCTCATTATTTGGGTATGCTGGATAATCTCGCAGTTTAGCAAGAGTGAGAGCTGTATTGCAATGCTTAGAGCTTCTGGATTTATTTCAAATGGGGGGGACTCATCGAGTTCGACAAGGCAGACATTGTCTTTGTGGCATTCGTAAATAAAAGTTTTGTCTTTCTCTGCTTCAAAAGAGACTGCAGTGTCTATGCTGCCTGTTTCGCCTGCTATTGCATGGAGCTGGCGTTGAATCTTGAAGTCTGGCGGATCTTGGCGCAAGATAGATGGGCATTGGCAGAAAAGTTTTCGCGTGTCTAATTGCTGGTGAACTTCAAGACCTGCTTTTAATTTAGTATCCATATACTTCTATTAAATAAGGAGTATTAAAGGTTTTTGCTTTGACAGCCCCTATATTTCTAATCTGTCAATAAATTGAGCTTTTATTAGTTTCTTTTTTTCTTGAGAAATCGAAAATAGATATTTTTTTACCATCTTTTCTGTGATTGTAAATATGTAGTTTATTTTGATAATGCTATCTGTTACAGCCCCCTCTTTTTTTGTTAATGGAATGCCTGCCATTTCAGTGTTGGAGGTTATACCTGCAACAACTATGTTTCCATATTCTGAAAATAATGTAATGGCTGGACGTGTTTTAATTTCAAATGTGTCGGTAAACTGCACATTGGCTAAAATAACATCGCCAAATTTATACATTTTCCCAAACCTCGTCCGATTTGTTATCCCAGATTTCTTTCATTTTTGGCTGTTGTATTTTATGAAGAAATTCATCATATTGGTTTCTTTTTTTTAGCGAGACAAATAGATATAGTATTCTTTTTACTAATTCATTGTATGTTTGGCGTGGATATTCACGTGTTTTTTTTAATAGATTAACAACATCTTTTTCCAGCAATATAGTAGTAGTATTAGCCATATATAGTTTACTATATTTAGATATATAAAGCTTTCTAGTAACTGCCTCTGATTTTACAGTCTATAACTACTTGCGAAATACTCATATGTTTCTTTCATTCCTTGTTCAAAAGATACTTTTGGCTCCCAGTTTAACAGATTCTTTGCTTTGGAAATTTCAGCGAGAGAATCCTTTATATCTCCCTTTCTTGCTTCTTGGTATTTTGGACTTACTTTTTGCGTAGTTAGTTTTATTAAAGTTAAGACGGCTATATTCACCGATATTTTTTCTCCAGAACCTATGTTAAAAACTTCTCCAAAACAGGATTTATTTGATGTGTTTAAAGCGGAGAGATTTGCATTAATAACCTCTGAAATATAAACAAAATCTCGTGTTTGCTCGCCATTTCCAAATATTATTGGTGCTTCTTTTGCCAGTAAACTGGCGATTGTTTTTGGTATCAATGCTGCGTAGTCTCCGATTGTAGACATTCTTGGGCCAAAGACATTAAAGTATCTTAGGGCAATTGTTTCTATGCCGTTATTTTCAAAAAATAACCTGCAATGCGATTCGCAATTCAGCTTTTGTTTTCCGTATGGCGATAATGGATTTGGCTTTAGGTTTTCTTTTAATGGAGACTCTGTTTGAGTGCCATATACTGCTGCGCTTGAGGAAAAGATAAATCGATTAACTTTATGAGCTTTACATAGATTTAAAATATTGAGAGTTCCGTTGAGGTTTATATCATTTGTTTCTTTTTCATGTTCAATTGAATAAGGCACGCTTGGAATTGCAGCTAGATGGAAGACCGCATCAAACTTGTTGTTTTCAAATATTTCTGACAAGTTGCCACGTATGTCTTTTTGAAAAAATATTAACTTTTCATTTTTAAGATGATGCTGGATATTGTTTTTGCCAGTTGATAAATTGTCTATGACAATAACTTCATTTCCACTTGTAAGAAGCGCATCAACTAAATGGCTGCCGATAAAGCCTGCTCCACCAGTTACAAGATATTTCATAAAAATATGTAAAATAAAATGTTTATAAATGTGGTGAATTCGTGTTTCTACACTCTCTGCACAAATCCCTTTCTTGGATGGAAAATTTCGCCGGCGATTGTCAGCTTGTCAATAGAGTCCTCTATCTCTTTATCCTGCATTTTGCCGGCAAGCTCCTGTTTTATTTCTTCAACAGGAATGAGCTTGCCGAGACGGCTCTCTAGGATTGAAAGAGTTTCTTTTACCTGCATTATTTTGCTTCGCTGGCTTGTGGAGATGCCTGTCGCTATTCTGTCAATGTCAAAGGTTTTTGTTTCATAGTCAAAGCCCACTTGTGTGAGATAATATTTCATTAAGTCAATAGCAATTTTTGCATCTTCTTTTGAGACTTCTTTTGCCAACTTCACCTTTGCGCTCGCTTCAGCCATGCGGATAAGGGCTTCCAGTTGTCTTGCTGAAATTGGTAT
>CAYITH010000062.1:0-4894 GCA_964366295.1 Candidatus Woesearchaeota archaeon
TGTAATTTCTTCGCTCTCTGTCTTGACAACAATAATATCAATCTCATCTCCAATATTAAATAAATGATTCATATCTTTTTCACTCATTAAGATTATAGAATTAAAAAAAACACTGCCCAGCTTGTCAAGTATTCCAATAACTTCAAACTCCTTTCCTTGAATCTTAAGCCGTGAGCCAGCACGCAAAGTCTTTCCAAAGTCTATTCTTTCAAGATAATCATTTCCCAAAACTACTTTTCCAGAATCGCCGGCTGAAATGAGCTTTCCTTCAGCCACTTTAATATTAAAGCTCTCATAAAGATAATCTCTCTTTTCCTTTTCATCAGGAATGCTTCCTATAAGCGCAAAACTGCTCTGCTTGTTAAACTCAATTTTTCCGCTTCTTATAATCCTCTTCAGCGTAAGTTCAACTCCTGAAGTTTCTTCTATCAATTCTGAATCCTTGCTTGTTAATTTCCTTATTGCAGTGCTTCCCGGAGGCCCAAAACCTGTTTCAGCGCTCTGAACAATCAGTCTGTCTGCAGACAGCGATGCAAACTGCCCTACAACAGCATTTCTCAAACCTTCTCCGAGAGATATAAAGGAAACAACTGCTGTTATACCTATCACAACGCCCAGCAAAGTGAGCCATGTCCTTAAACCTCTTTTTCTTAGATTCTTTAATGCTAAACCAAAAGAATGCTTAAGCATCTTACTCCTGAAGAGATTTTTTTCTTCTTCTTGCCCTTATAACCCGCCACAAAAACCATGCGACAATTAGAATAACAATGAAAGCATAAAGAACATAATTGCTTTTATTTATTACTCCGAGCTCTATCGCTCTCTCTCTTGAATAAACCTCGATAGGCAGTGCAATCTGCTCTGTCTTTAAGTTATTGTCAAAATCCCTATATTCAACTATTGCAGCAAAGTTTGCCTTTGCATTGTTGAATAGAACATCAAAACTGGCTGTCTCAAAATCATCAGAGCCAACACTCCCTATATAATTATTAACGCCGGACAGCATAGTGAATCCCTGAGGCAAAACGCTGACAGAAACAAACTTTGCATCTCCAAATCCTTTATTTATTATTCTTAATGTTAATTTTGATTTTTCTCCGACAACAGGCTTCTCAACCTCAACACTATAGCTTAATTCTGTCCTGCCCCTTACACTAACGCCTATCGTGCCTTTTCTTGGCAGAGTATTATTCTTAAATGTTAAAGAATATGGAACATGATAATCTCCCGGTTTTGCATCAGGACTCGCTTTCACTCTGAATTTCAAGGTTTCAGAATCATCATCGTTTATTTCATCTATTGTTTTTTCTGAACCGCCAACACTGCTTATTGGCAAGTTTGAGAAATCAAGCGAAAAAGAAACATCTTCCACATCCCTGTTTAGATTATTCTCTAATACTACATGCAAATCTGCCTCTCCGCCAGGATTAAGCCCGGCTATATCCGTGCTTTTAACAATTATTCCAGAAACTAACGGCAAGACAACTAATAAAAATACAATTTCTAAAAGGAGCATATTTCTTTTCATAAAAGAGCAAGAAAAGCAGGTTTTATAAACATTTCTAAATGTAACTTTATAGTTAAAACACAAAGGTTTAAAAACCTCAGAAATATAAAATAGAATGGACAAGTTAGAAAGTGAAGAAAAAACGAATGAAAGATGCCCTTGCTGTGATAGAAAGATCAAATGGTTTAAAGATTATCCATTATTACATATCTTATCATTTTCTGTTATAAAGCCGGAAGAGGTTTCAAATGTTATTCTTGGTGAAGGTACAGAAGATCTAACAGAAGATCTAACAGAAGATCTAAGTATGGGAATTTCTAGTTCTTCTAAAAAAGAAAATGTAGTTCCATCTGAGGTCTTAGATTATTTTAGAGAACATCCTAATGAAAGGTTATATGCACATAGAGATGGATATGCTTACGAAAGATTCTCTTTTCAAAGTGGAAAGGAAGATGAAACAAGATGGTTTAGAAATAAAAATCTGACAGATTCAGTAAAAGAAATGGTCGGAGATAAGACCACACTAAATTTTTTAGCACCTCTTGAAGCTATGGTTGGAAAAACGATTCCCACTAAAGAATTTATTGAACAATTTGAATCAGAGCAAGGAACTGAACCAAAAAAAATTGGGGCAGATTTATATATTTTATTGAACGAAGGTAAATCTGAAAAGGGATTCAGAACTATCCACTTCAGCCTTAATTCTAATCCTATAGAAATGGGCAGACTTACTAGCGAGGTTCTATATACTACCTTATTAGAGGATTTTACAAGAGTAAAATATATTGGCAAGATGTTGACAGAAAGAGGAGATAAGGTATAAATAGAATAGATCAGTTCATCTCAAACTTCTCTATTTCACTAAGCGCATAATCTATAAGATCTTTAGTAATAAATAAAGATGAATGACTAGGCAAATTAAAAATAATGTTTCTTGCTTCCTGCTTATTTATTATCTTTTCTCTCATTGCTCTTAATATAATGCCTAAAGTACCTACTGGTTTGAGACCAAGAATTATGGCAGTATCTCTTACTTCTAAATCGTCAGTAAGCAAAGTGGGTATTTTTAATGAAAGACATAGCCAAAGCGCAGAGGATTCTCCCAAACCCAGCAGATATTTGTTAACAAGAAGTGCCACCTGTTCAACATTAACTTTTTCTATCTTAATATTATTTGGAAATTTAATAATTGAATATTTCTTCAGCTCTTCTAATACTTCATTAGACACATAAATTTTATCAAATATCAAAAACAAATCTTCTCTCTTTATTTCATAAAGATGCAAAATAGGACCGGTATCAGAACATACTTCATTTGCCATATAAACCCCATTCTATATCTTCCTTTATTGCTTTTGTTAATCTCTGAATCTTCAGCTTATTAATTAAGTCTCGAACAGCATCACGAATAAGCTCGGATTTATTAGCATACCACCCTTCTTTAATTAATTCATCTGCCTCAAAAACGAGGCGTTCTGTAAGTTTTGCAGGTACCGTTTGCATATTTATCACAAATAGTATTACCATAGTAATACTATTTAAACCTTTCTATACTTCTACCTCTTTCTATCTTCTTTCTTATGCAAATAATACCTCGCTATATATTCAGGAATACTCTTATTTTCAACAAAATACTCAACTAATTCCGCCACAGTCCTAATACTATAAAAACTACCATTAGGATTATTTAACAACTCTTCTTCAAATGCTCTTGTTGTCTCTTCCAATGTTTTTCTTCTAATAAGAAGTCTTGGAGTTCTTATTCCTTTTCCGCTTCTTCTCAAAAACAAGACATCTTCATCACTTTCCAGCTTTAAAGCAGGAATCTTGCTGCAGTATAGGCTACCCGCCATAGCTGTTTCAAGCCCATCAATCAAATAAAATGGCTCTTCAATACCGCCTATCTTCTCTAATAACAATTCAGCATAACCCGCTACTTGTTTAAATTTATTTTTTGCAGAAGGCGAAAGATAAACCATTCTGTCTCTTTGAATAATCGGGGGAAAGGGGCTGACTAAAGCAGTCTCAAACTCTTTCTTAATACTCCTCACAGCTTCTTCTCTTTTTCCATCAACAATAAAAACAGGGCTAACTGCTCCTATGCCTCTGTCTCTGTAATCGCTAAAATACTTTCTTAATCGCCCATATCCAAATAAATCAGAAGCAAGCGGAATTATCTGTTCTGGAACTAATTTTAATTCTTTCATAATTATCCCTGTTTTAATGTATTATTAAATCAACTGCTCTTATTCCTGCTAACCCTATACCATAATGCCATGCAGTCATGTAAAATGCCTGCCAAGAAGAGATGCTATTATCTCTTGCTTTATTCTTTAGGGAGATAACACCAATTACAGGATAAAAATCCAGCCAATCAAGATTATTCTCGACAATCGCTCTTTCTTTGCCAGCTAAATCCTCTAAACTTTCTTTTCCTTCCATCTTGCTCCTATTCGGTTCATTATTTTTTCAACTCTTCCATCTTTAAGCCAGTATATTTTTATTGCATATTTTTCGGCAAGTTTTTCATCATGCGTAATAAGCACAATAGTTTTTCCGCCATTATGAAGCTTTTCGAGAAGTTCCATAATCTGTGCTCCAGTCTTGGTATCCAGATTGCCTGTAGGCTCATCAGCAAGTATAACCTCCGGATTATTGGCTAATGCTCTCGCAATCGCAACTCTCTGCTGCTGTCCGCCAGACAGCTGAGCAGGATAATGCCCCGCTCTATCTTGGAGAACCACTAGTTTCAGCAATTCTTGCGCCCTTATCTCTCTTTTATCTGATTCAACATTTTGAAACATCATCGGCAGCATAACATTTTCCAAAGCAGTTAAATTAGGAATTAGGTTAAAACTCTGAAAAATAAATCCGATTCTCTTTCCTCTTAATTGCGCTAATTCAGATTCGTAAAAATGGGCAATATTATTTCCTGACAAATATATCTCCCCGCTTGTCGGCAAATCCAAACTTCCAACAAGATTCATTCCTGTAGATTTTCCGCTTCCTGAAGGCCCCATTATCGCAACAAAATCTCCCCTCTCTATCGCCAAATTGACTCCGTCAAGCGCCTTGACTACACTTTCTCCCATCTGGTAATGCTTCTTCACTTGTTTGAGCTCTATAAGAGCATTCATAAAAAAATCAAAAATCCATAGTTTAAGAAGATATCGAATTTACAGAAGGTGTGCAATCCACGGACATATGTCACCCCCTAAATCCATTTACTAAAATCAAAATAAACTTGAGCAGGAGTTTTCTTTTCTAAGCTCATATGTGGTCTAAAATGGTTATATCTCATTCTAAAAAGTTCTGCCTCTTTGTTACAGAAAGTGACATCCTCCTCGCCCTAAAGGGTTGCCCTTCGGGCAACTTTTTGCCTTCGGC